>JAZSQT010000058.1:0-11985 GCA_045538075.1 Mucispirillaceae bacterium | reverse complement strand
CTTATCATAAGGAGTAACATCAGCTCCAGTGCCGAATAAATCAGAAGCCTTAGAATAATCAGCTACTACAAAAAACAAAAAAATTATTTTGAAAAAAAATATTCTATGTATCATATTTTATGTATTCATATAAATACATAAAAGATAAAAAAAAACAAGAAAATTTTAAGTAAAATTATATAAATATAAAATTGCTACTTAACGTATTAAAAATGTGTTGCTGTAATACTTTTATATACTCAAAAATTAATTAACGCCCATATTGCATTAATAATAAATATATAATATCTTCTACATATAAATATTATTAACTTTTTCTTGATTAAAATCATTGAGTAATTTTTCAGCTTCACTAACAGTGGAAGCATTTAAAACATCATCTACAACCTTAATACATTCTTTACTATCTAACATAGATATAACTTTACGAACAATATAAGATGCTCTAGGATTCATACTAAAAGATTTATAACCTAAACCCAATAAAATAGGTATATATCTGCAGTCTCCAGCTATTTCTCCACATATTGATATATTTTTATTATATTTATTAGATAAATCACTAATATTTTTCAAAATTGTAATAATAGCTGGATGAAGAGGTGAATATATATGACTAACATTATCGTTATTTCTGTCTATACCAAGAAAATATTGAATTAAATCATTTGTTCCTATACTAAAAAAATCTGCATACTGAAAAAATTTGTCTATTCGTAATGCTGCAGACGGTAATTCTATCATTATTCCTATACTAACATGTGGATTATGCTCAATATTCTTACTTTTTAATATATCACATTCTGCATCTATAATCTGTTTTGCTTCAATTAATTCATCAACAGATGAAACCATTGGTAATAACAATCTAATATCTCCTTTAGCAGCAACCCTTAAAATTGCCCTAATTTGAGTCCTAAAATAAGATTGGTATTTTAAAGAATATCTAATTGCTCTTAATCCCATTACTGGATTTTCTTCTTCTGGATGAGGCATATATCTACTAATTTTATCGCCACCTAAATCAAAACTTCTTATAATTAAAGGCTTGCCTTTCATCATACTTACTGCATCTGAATATATTTTATATTGTTCTTCTTCACTCATACTGCCATTATTTATATAAAAAAATTCAGTTCTATATAGACCTACTCCTTTTAAACCATGAACATCAAGAAGAGTAATTTCTCCATTATTCTCAATATTACCATACAGTTCAACTTCTTTATTATCCTTAGTAAAACATCGTGTATCCTTGACTTGTTTAAATGATGATAAAAATTTGTTATATTCGTCCATCTTACTTTCATAAGATAGAAGAGTCTTATTGTCTGGATTAATAACAACTTGTCCAAGAAAGCCATCAATAATTATAGTATCACCATTTTTAACATCTTTATATATATCATTAAGCCCCATAACGCTAACGATTCCACTTGATTTTGCAACAATAGCATTATGAGATGTTTTGCCACCAGTATCAGTTGCAAAACCTTTTATATCTTTTTTTATTATTGTATTCATATCTGCTGCTGTTAAATCATGTGATATAATTATTGAATCACTTTTTGCATCATCAAACTCATCATATTTTAAGTTAGACATGTGTCTTTGAATACGTTGATAAATGTGCTCTATGTCATATACTCTATCTCTTAAATATTCATTATCTGATTCCATCATTGTATTTATAATATTATCTCTTACTTTTTTAAGGGCATATTCTGCATTTATTTTTTCAGATTTAATTATATGTTCAGCTTCTCCAATAAAAAGCTCATCTTCAAGTAAAAGTTTATAGGCATCATATAATTCAGTATTAATTTTTCCAGCTATATTAGAGTATTGCAATTTTTCAATAACTCCAGAAGTATAACTAACTGCTGCTTTTAATTTATTTACTTCATTATCAATATTATCAATTTCGTAACCTTTAATAAAAACATTATTCCTATCAACAAGATAACATTTTCCAATAGCTATACCACTTGATGTAGCAATACCCTTTTTTATAATCACTACTCTTCCCCAAATTTATTATTAACTAAATCTTTTAGTTCATTTATACAGTCAAAAGCATCATCACCTGTAACTATAATTTCTATTTGTGTTCCTTTTGAAGCCATTAACATTATTAAACTCGTTATACTTTTGCCATTAATTATGCTATTATTTTTTTTTACTTTTATTTCAGAATTATATTTAGATGCAATTTTTACAAATGCTGCTGCTGCCCTTGCATGCAACCCTAATTCATTTAATAAAACTACAGTTTCTCTGTATTTATCAGACATCTATAACCCCAAAATCAATATTACACTTAATACAAATGACACTAAAACAAAGGAAATATGTATTTTTAATATTCTTGCCAAAAATAAACCTGAAAAAAATAGCAATATAGCCTTAAATAATGATATAAGTTCTCCAGACAATAAATATTTAATAGATACAGCTAATGCAATACCTGACATAAATGTAGAAAAAGAATCAAACACTTGAGACCATTTATTAAAAGCTATTCTTCTTAATACTAATATAAAATTTTTCCCGAATTTATAACCGTAATAAAAGCCAAAAAATCTAAAACCTAAATGAAAAAAATTATATAATAACAAATAAAAAATAACTGCAAAATATGGATTTTTTAATGCAATAAAGCACGTAAGAAAAAAAGTAAAAGGTCTTAAGGAATGCCAAAAAAAACTATCTCCAAGTGCTGCCAATGCTGAAGCATAAGCATTACTATATTCCCATGGTTTACCATTAATTTTACACTCTTTTAGGAACATTCCTAAAATAAAAGTAATTAAATATGGATTTGTATTAAAGTATAATGGTTGACTATTTTTTTTACATAATTCATCTGGACAATTAAGATTATTTCTTTTAAATAAATCTTTTATTAACCATGTGAATCCAGTGCCTTGCATATTATCTGTATTCCAATTTGCTTGGTAAAACATACTCTTTATTAAAGTTGGAAAAAATTTTGGTTTACTCATAACATAAACCACCCTATACATATTCCACTTACTAAAAAGACGAATTTAAAGACGAATCTAACAGAAAAAAAACGAACTAAATAACCAATCATAAATATAGATAACAATATAATTGAAGCATATACAGAATAAGAAGTATTATGAATTTTATCTACAAATATCAAAATAACAAAAACGGCAATTGTCATTATATTATACACAAATAAGCCACGTAAAAATGATATAAGTAAACCAAACAAAATAAGCCTACTTTCGTAATCTTCTTTATTATATTTAAAAGCATTTTCAATAAGTTTACCATTGAAACTGCGACAATACTTATCTGTCATTGTAACTGGATACATCAATAAAACTATAATAGACACGCAAATCAATAAACTTATTGCATTATAAGAGGCAGCTCCTATTGAAATAAGGACTGATGAAGCATATCCTCCAAAAGTATCATCAAGAGTGATAGTTGTTCCAACTGGAACTTCAAGCATACCTAAAAATTCAAAAAGTATTCCTATTAGTAAACATAATTCTATATTTCCAAAAATATAGCCAACTATACCAGATACAACTATAGGTCGTGAAAGCATAATATTTAATCCAGCTAACCTATCTACTGATGATAATCCAGATAATATTAGAAGTGAAGTTACTTGAAATGTAGTCATAAGTTACTCATCAACGGGAATATTAAACCCTTTAATATTTACAGGTATATCCCAAGGTAATTTATGAACAAATATATCATGATTTAAAGACATTTCTTTTAGCATATCAAGTTGTATTTTATCTATAAATACAGTATCAGTAACTGATATTGACCTACTACCTGTAGCAATACAACCGATATTTATATACGAATCATTGTCTGGCAAATCTTTAATTGCATACATATCAGAAATTGAGCCAACAATAATAAGCACCCAACCTTTTTTAATATCTTTATAGGGTTTCTTATTTAAAAATTCAGAAACACTTGTAACAGTAAGATGTTTTCCTATAGGCATTATACTTTCATATATTAATCTTTGACAAACATCTGTAGCGATACGATCGTTGACAAGAATAATGTTAGGGATATTATAATAATTAATCCACCCCTCAATTACTTGTCCATGAATAAATCTGTCGTCAACACGATAAATAATTCTTTTCATGAAATATTATTAAGCAATTCTCCTGCCACTTTAATACTTTCTTGTCCAGCTTTTGCTGATTCATACGCAATTTGAGATAGAGTATAATTACTATCCATTCTTAAGGTAAATGCTTTTAATAGCATTGGAAGATTAACTCCTGAAACAACTTCAAGATTATATGAGCCTAAAAATGCCATAGAAATATTTGATGGGCTACCACCAAACATATCAGTAAAAACAAGACAAGAATCAGAGCTATATATATTGATAATATCTTCTAATTGACCTGCAATATTATCTAACGAAAATCCAGCCTGCATTGAAATTATTTCTACTTTATCTTGCCTACCTAAAATCATTTCTGCTGACTTAAAAATTTCTTCACCAAAAAGCCCATGAGTAAGGATAACAATACCAATCATAAAAGCACCTATTCTATTTATCAATATCTCTATGTTTTACGCTACAATTTAATGATTTAGATAAATCTTCTGCCACCGTAACAGACCTATGTTTACCACCTGTGCAACCTATTGCAATAGTAAGATATTTTTTTCCTTCTTTAGCATATAAAGGAATTAACATTAATAATAAATCCTTTATTTTGCTAAAAAAATCATTATAAGATACATCTTCTTTTACATATTGGTTAACATCTTTTTCTAACCCAGTTTTATTTCTAAGTATTTCAACAAAATACGGATTTCTTAAAAATCTAACATCAAACATTAAATCTGCTTCTGTTGGAACGCCATACTTAAAGCCAAAAGATTCAACAAAAATTTTTAAATCATCAGTTACTATATCTTTAAAATAACTTTGGATTTCTTTAGCTAATTCATGAATATTTTTTCCATCAGAATTAAAAACAATATCTGCTATATCTTTTATATCGCTCATTATGTTAATTTCTTTTTTTATAGCTTCAACTATATCATCTCCTTGAGGATGACGTCTTCTCGTCTCTTTATACCTTTTTACTAAAGTTTCTACTGAAGCATCTAAAAAAAGAAGAATAGCGTTATATTTATCTTTCAGCATTTTAATAGTATCATAAGCAAGAATACTATCTTTAGCCCTTGAATCAATTACAAAAGCAAGTTTATTTCCGTCAGTATCAATAGAATAAAAAATCTCTACTATCCTCTCTACTACCTGTAGAGGAATATTATCAATGGTATTATAACCTAAATCTTCTAACACTTTTGCAACATTAGATTTACCTGCACCCGATAAACCAGAAATAATGACGATAGAAATATTTTTCATTTGTGATACCTAAACTTCTATAACAATTTATCTACTTATAACATAAATACATTTATCTGTCTGCTATTAAGTTAAATTAAATAGTGTAAATTTCAATAATATTATTTAAAATCGTTCTTTAATATGGTATAAACATTAAATATTACAAATTAATGAGGAAAATTATGTTAAATATAGGTTGTCATTTATCGTCATCTAAAGGATATAAACACATGGGAAAAGAAGCCCTTTCTATAAATGCTAATACTTTTCAATATTTCAGTAGAAACCCTCGTGGTAGTAAAGCAAAAGCTATGGATATTGAAGATGCAAAAGCATTGTGCAAAATCATGGAAGAAAATTCTTTTGCACCTTTAGTAGTTCACGCTCCATATACTATGAACCCTTGCTCAACAGATGAAGGATTAAGAGAATTTGCTACAAATGCAATGATAGAAGATTTAAGTAATTTAGAGTATCTGCCTAACAATTACTACAATATTCACCCTGGTAGCCATGTTGGTCAAGGGGTAGAAAAAGGGATAGAATTAATTGCAGAAGTATTAAATAAGGTTATCAAGGAAAATCAATCTACCTTACTTTTACTTGAAACTATGTCTGGCAAAGGAAGTGAAGTAGGCTCAAGATTTGAAGAAATAAAATCTATAATTGATAGATTAAATATCCCAGAAAAAGTTGGAGTATGTATGGATACTTGCCATTTATATTCTGCTGGTTACGATGTAGTAAATGATTTTGATGGCGTTTTAGATGAATTTGATAAAATAATCGGTCTTGATAGATTAAAAGCAATGCATGTTAATGATAGTATGGTTCCTTTTAATAGCAAAAAAGATAGACATGAGGTAATAGGAAAAGGCACAATAGGAGAAGAAGCAATTATAAACGTAATAAATAATCCACGTATAAAACATTTGTCTTTCGTTCTTGAAACTCCTAATGAGCTTTCAGGCTACAAAAAAGAAATTGATTTATTACGTAAAGCATTTATATAAATTTAAACATAATTTATATTTGTTTGGTTTTTTTCAAAAAAAACTTGCAAATTATAGTTTTTATTATATAAACTATCTTATGGAATTGTTGTAACTATAGCAATTTGATTTTACTATGTTTTGTGGTTGAAAATGTTAGAGAAATTTTTAAGTCAAACTGAATTTAAATCTCAAGAAGACTTTATTAATAATTTTAAGATTATACCCCCAAACAATTTTAATTTCGCTTACGATGTTGCAGATGCATGGGCTGAAATTGAACCAAATAAAAAAGCACTTTGCTGGGTAAACGATAAAAATAATCATATAGATTTTACATTTAAAGATATTAAAAAATATTCTGATATGACTGCAGCATACTTCCAATCTTTAGGTATTGGTCGTGGCGATATGGTAATGTTAATATTAAAACGACGTTATGAATTTTGGTTTTGTATGCTCGCTTTACATAAATTAGGAGCAGTAGCAATACCTGCAACTCATATGTTAATGAGTAAAGATATTGTATATAGAAATAATGCTGCACTTATTAAAATGATAGTTACTGTTGGAGAAGAGCAAATTACTAACCAAGTTGATGATGCTATGCAGTATTCTCCATCTGTTAAACATAGGGTTTCTATTGGACCTTTCGTTCCAGAAGGTTGGTTAGATTTTCAAAAAGGCATTGAAAATGCACCAAAATTTATACGTCCTAAATTTACTAACAACAATAGCGATACATCATTAATTTATTTTACATCTGGAACTACTGCAAATCCAAAAATGGCAGCCCATGATTTTTTATATCCATTGGGTCATATTGTTACTGGTTGTTACTGGCACAATCTTAACAAAAATAGCCTCCATCTTACCATTGCAGATACTGGGTGGGGAAAAGCAGTATGGGGAAAATTATATGGGCAATGGATAGCAGGCTCCAACGTATTTGTTTATGATCATGAACATTTTTCTCCAAAACAAATATTAGAATTAATTGATAAATATAAAATTACGTCCTTTTGTGCACCTCCAACGGTTTTTAGGTTTATGATTAAAGAGGATATTAGCAAATATGATTTATCATCATTAGAACATTGCACTATAGCTGGTGAAGCACTTAATCCAGCAGTTTATGAATCATTTTATAAACTTACTGGCATTAAATTAATGGAAGGATTTGGACAAACAGAAACTACACTTACTATTGGGACTTTTCCTTGGGTTGAGCCAAAACCAGGTTCAATGGGAGTTCCAAATCCTCAATATAACGTTGATTTAATTACTCAAGATGGTCGTATAGCCGATGTTGGCGAACACGGTCAAATAGTAATACATACTAAAAACTCAAAACCTATAGGTCTATTTAAAGAGTATTATAGAGAACCAGAAAGAACGAATAGAGTTTGGCATGATGATTTATATTATACTGGAGATGTAGCTTATCGTGATAAAGATGGATACCTTTGGTTTATTGGTAGATCTGATGATATAATAAAAAGTGCAGGTTATAGAATTAGCCCTTTTGAAGTAGAAAGTGTATTAATGAAACATGAAGCAGTTTTAGAGTGTGCAGTTACAGGTGTTGAAGACCCTATGAGAGGACAAGCAGTAAAAGCAACAATAGTTCTAACTGATAAATTTAAAAATTTAGCTGGTAAAAAACTTGCAAAAGAAATACAAGAATACGTAAAATCAGTTACAGCAAACTATAAATTCCCAAGAATTATTGATTTTGTAAGTAAATTACCAAAAACAATAAGTGGAAAAATTCGTCGTGTTGAGTTAAGAAACAAGTAATACAGTTATTTTTTATTTTTTTTAAAATGTTCACAGAGATATACTTTTAAACTCTTACGATTTATATTTAATATATTAAAAACATCTGAATTTTCGCATGTATTACCAATAAGCAACATTTCTAACTGGTCTCTCGTTAATGGATAAAATTGAAACCTACCCATTATGGAAGTCAATATTCTTGCGATACTTACTGGGATATGAGGTAAAATAGGATTTTCATTAATAGATTTAGAGATTATTTTTATTAGATTTTTATATTCAAAAATATCTTCTCCACCTACACAAAAAGTTTTATTATAACATGCTGGGTTATTTATACTTTTAACAAAAACTTCTGCAACATTTTTTACATATACAGGTTGCAATAAGTAATCACCTTTACCAAAAATTGGAAATACACCAATAGATTTTATTATACTTGCAAAAAAATTTATATTTTTATCTTCACTACCAAAAATCATTGAAGGACGAAAAATTGTATAATTAATATTTGAAGCCATAACTAACTCTTCTGCCTCAAATTTAGTAGTTAAATATCTACTTACTCCATTATAGGTTGCCCCTGCTGCAGACATATGAAGCAATCTTTTTATTCCGTATGCTTTACATAAACTTATTACATTCTTACTTGCTTCAATATGTAGTTTTTCAAATGTTATATTTTTGCTTTTAACTTCCCTAATTATTCCAATAAGATTAATAAATATATCGCAACCATCTACACTATTTTTCCAAGAGTCTGGTTCAAGAATATCGCCTTTTATAACATCAACATTTTGAGGAAAATTTCCATTTAAATCACCTTTTGATAATACTTTAACATCGTAACCATTATCTAATAGTGATTGTATAATATTTGTCCCTACAAAGCCTGTTCCACCAGTAACGAAAATACATTTACCCATTACATTAATACCCTACCTACATAATCTCAAGTAATATCTATAATCATAGTATGATTTAATTTAAAGGCAAATAATTTTTAAGGTATATAAAAAAGCCCTCATAAAAAATGAGGGCTATATCATTGATAAATAAATTAGAATTTATTATAACGCATTTTTTGCAGCTTCTATAGCTTTACTATAATTTGGTTCATTTTTAATTTCTGACACAAGCTCCATATAAGAAAGTTTGCCTGATTTATCGTAAACAAAAATTGCTCTTGCTGTTAAGCGTAGTTCTTTAATAAGAATACCATAATTTTTAGCAAAATCCATTGTCATATAATCAGAAAGCATTTCAATATTTTTAATATTTCTTTCTGTAGCCCATCTTGCTTGAGCAAATGGTAAATCTGCACTAACACCAACAATTTTAATATCATCAGAAAGCGAACCAGCTTCAGTATTAAATTTTTGAATTTCTAAATCACATACTGGTGTATCTATTGATGGAACAGCAACAATCACTAAAACTTTATTTTCATAATCTTTTGCTGTTTTATCTGATAATTCAACTGTTTTTAATGTAAAATCTTTAATACTATCACCAATATTAGGTAAATTACCTTCAAGAGATAAAGGATTTCCATTCATTGTAACTTTATTCATACTAAATTACTCCTTTTATAAAAGTTTTATAATACTATTAAGATACTCTATAATTGTCAAGAAAATTTTATAATACATAAATTACAATTATCAAATATCATTTCAAAAAAAACAATTCAACTTAAACTTATAATTTAAATGATGAAATATTACTATTTAACCTTTCAGCTCCGACATCTATAGAATCTGATGAATTTCGTACATCATGCATCTTATCTGCAATTTCTAAAATAGCTTCATTAATACTTTCACCACCCATAATCATTAAACGTGCTTTATCTCCAATTTCTTTAGAACTTTCCATTGAACTAACAGCCACATTAAGCACTGAAGCCATATTTAGAGAAAGTTTAACGACTTCTTTTTGAACTACTTCTGCAGTATCAACGAGTTTAATTATATCTTCAGAGTTTCTATTAATTTTAGCTCCAGCTTCACTAATTCCATTAAGAACTGTATTAATAATCTTATTAATCTCTCCTAAAGAATGTTGAGTTCTTTCTGCCAATTTTCTAACTTCATCTGCAACGACTGCAAATCCTCTACCTTGCTCCCCTGCTCTTGCTGCCTCAATAGAAGCATTTAATGAAAGCAAGTTTGTTTGATCTGCTATTTCACTTATAACAACGAGAACTTTTTTAACATTTTCTGCATCAACTACA
The DNA here is from genome assembly GCA_045538075.1 of Mucispirillaceae bacterium. Taxonomy (GTDB): domain Bacteria; phylum Chrysiogenota; class Deferribacteres; order Deferribacterales; family Mucispirillaceae; genus JAZSQT01. Next base: position 1,586 of record JAZSQT010000058.1, on the reverse strand, counting down.
AGATTATTAATATCTCTTGAAATTTCGGCTTCTGACCTACTCTTATCTTTAATTTCATCAGTAAAATGTAGAATATTATCCCTAATTCTATCAAGGTCTTCAACGGCACTTGCTGCAGCATCTTTTGTATCTAATGCCTCTTGTATATTCTTTTCTATTAATGAACTAATTTCATTACCACTCTTAATATTATCTTTTGCAACTGTTTCACTATTTTCAAGGCTATGATTAACTGCTAAAGTAGTATCAACAAGATGTGTAGCAATTTTAACATTAGCAATACCTTGCTCTTTTATTTCTACCATTGTTTTTCTAATAAACTCTACAAAGCTATCAATAGAGTCAGCAATAATACCAACTTCATCTTTAGAATTTAATCCCATTTTTTCACAAAGATTTCTATTTTGAGCAATTTCTGTAAGTTTATTTTTAACAGTATTAATGCGTAGTAATATATCTCTTGATGTTATTAAACTAAAAATAATTGTAAATAATAAAGCAGATATTACTAAAACAAGAAAAATAATTAAATTATTTTTTGCTGAATTGATAGTATTATCTAATTTTAGAATAATATTATCAGCAATAACATCTTCTACTACTTTTAATGAATCTATTTTTTCTGTAATTGTATCAAACCAATATTTAGGTTCTATATTAAAATTTCCTTCTCTTGCTTTAGACTTAACTATTGCACGCATTCTATCTACTTCTGAAAAAGAATTATCCTCTGCAGAAATATTATAAGATTCAATTTCATCTTTTCCAGCCATAGCTAAAAATAATTTATGAAATATCTCTTGCTGAGTAATTAGAGAAATAAATCTATCATAAGTTTCATCAGTAAAAGCACCAGATGTTAACGCACCATTTACTGTAGCCCTTTCAAGACCAGCCATTTCTTTTGCATAAAGAAAATTAACGTAACTAAATAATTGCTTTGTAGTTTCGTTATTTATACTCATCGTTGAAGCTAATAATACAGTATCTAATAATTTACCTATAGTAGAGGTATAGTAAGGAATAACGTGGCTTAAATTTCCAGATAAGCTATCAACATCACTTCTTATTTCGTTTATTTTTTTTAAATCAGTAAGACCTTTATTTAAAATTTCTATATAATTATTATCAAAAATACTTAAATCAATAGATGATGACAAAGTATAAAAATCTTTAATTTTCTCATTAGACAACTGTCTTTGAATTGCTAATTCATTTTTAAATTGTCTTCCTTGACTACCCATAAAACCAGCACTATTACCTCTTTCTTTTTGTAGTTCATGAACTATTAAAGATAACGATGTTGATATTTCAAGCATATTTCTTAAATTACTACTTGAGGCAATAGATGAAACATTTTCTCTAATTAAAAAAATAGATAATGCAACTATTACAACTGCTGGAATTAAAACCATAAGAGATATTTTGAAGCGTATAGTAACATTTTGAACAAATTTTCCCATAATATAACCTCTGTTATTAATTACTATATAGATTAAGATATTTTTAAAAAAAATAAATGTAAAGATAAAAAAATATAAGGATTTATTAATATTGTTATATAAACAAGAAATATTAAACAAAGT
>JAZSQT010000186.1:0-21563 GCA_045538075.1 Mucispirillaceae bacterium | reverse complement strand
ATGATTAAAAAATTGATTAATATGATTTGTCTATATGTGCTAAAATATACTTCTATTGATGAAATGAAAAATAGATTTAATATGATAATATATGAAAAGTTATTAAGAGCGCTACATGGAATTTACAATTTTTTTTATTTTATAAAAAAAATATATTGACAAATTATTTTATATTTGAGATAAGTATATTCTTGTTGGGGCCAATAGCTCAGCTTGGTTAGAGCCACCGGCTCATAACCGGTAGGTCCAAGGTTCAAGTCCTTGTTGGCCCATTTACTTGTAGGGTAGTGATTACCCTACAAGTTTAAACTTATATACAGTTTCGAGAGTGTATGCCACCAAAAATATCAGATATTATTTCTTTTTTTGAATTATATTTTTCAGATATTAGAAAACAATCAAGTTGGGATTTTTCTGGTCCTCAAATATATACTTCTGATAGAGAAGTAACTTGTGTAGCATTAAGTCTCGATACAGACTTAAACACTATTAGGCAAGCGATAAATGAAGGGTGTGAGTTGCTTATAACTCATCACCCTCTTTTTTTTAGTAGTTCAAAAGGAATTAATTATAATAATTTTAACGATAATAAAGTAATAGAAGCAATAAAAGGTGGCTTAGATATACTTTCATATCATACAAATATAGATATGGCAAATAATGGCACTAATGAATATATTATTTCTTTGATAAATGGAAAAAAACTTGACGGTTTTTTGTCTAAAGAAGGAATAATTACTCATTACAAAGTGTCTATTTTTATTCCATACGACTATAAGGAAAAAATCTACGAAGTAATATTAAAATCTAATGCAGGGCATATGGGAAACTATTCTGGATGTAGTTTTACATCAGAAGGAGTAGGTATGTTTACCCCAAATAGTAATGCTACTCCATTCATAGGGCAAAAAGGTATTAATGAAATTGTTGATGAAGTTAAAATAGAAACTATTATAGATGAAAGGTATTTGTCTGATTTCTTAAAAAATATTAAAGACGCCCACCCATATGAAGAACCAGCAATAGATGTTGTTAGATTAGATAATATTGGAGAATATGGCATAGGAAATGTATGTAAACTTAATAAAGAATATAGTCTTGATGAGTTTATAAAGTTACTCCAAAATATATTCAATTATAAAGACATTAGAACAAACTTAGAAAATATTGAAGATTTTTCTACTATTGGAATATGCACCGGTTCTGGAGCATCTTTATGGAAGAATTGTTTGAAAAAAGGTATAAAAGTCTTGCTAACTGGAGATATGAAATACCATGATGCGTTAGATGCTGCAGAAAATGGTGTTTGTATCATAGATATATCTCATCAAATTTCTGAAGAGATATATTTGAATTATTTATCAGAAATTATTAAACAAAAATTTAATTTAAAAACAAAAATTTTTAAAAGAGAAATTCAAATTAAATTATGGGGGTAATCATTTAAATGCAGGAAACATTAAACCAGCTTATAAGTTTACAAAAAATTGATACAAGAATTGAGGAAATTAAATCTATTATTTCTAATATGCCTCAACAAGTTAAACTATTAAATGATAAACTTGAAAAAGCCGTATTAGAATATAATTCTTTAGATAATGAGCTTTCTGAAAATAAAAAAGCATATACCGATATAGAAAAAGATGTTATTGAAAAAAAAGAATTATTATCAAGCTCACAAATTAAATTATCTTCTGTTCAAAATAGTAAAGAGTATGAATCTGTATTGAGAGAATTAGATGTTTTAAAAAAGAGTATATCTGAAGGTGAAGCAAAACTTAAAGAGATGAGTAATTTAAATTCTAAATATGAATCAGAACATACTTCTGCTAAAGAAATTACAGAAGATATTAAAAAACAATTAGAAGAACTTACAAATAGTAAAAAAGATGAAGATCAAGAATTACATGATGAACTTGAAAGTTTACAAATTAAAAGGGAAGAAGTAGCTACTCCTATTAAAAAAAGTTTTCTAGCAAAGTATGATAGAGTAAGAGTTCATCGTAATAATTTAGGAATTGTATCTGTTAACGATGAAGTATGTAATGGTTGTTATATGCGAATTCCACCTCAATTATTTGTAGATGTTAAAAAGAATAAATCAATACATAGTTGCCCACATTGTCAACGTATTCTTTATTTTGAAGAAAAAGAGCAACAAAAGGAAACGAAAGAGTGATATATATAGTTTTTTCAGATGGAGCAGCTAGGGGTAATCCAGGGCCAGCTGGAGCTGGATACGTAATATATGATAAAGATAATAATAAAGTATCAGAAAAATCTATACCATTAGGGATAACAACTAATAACATAGCAGAATATACAGCAGTATTAAAAGCTGCAAAAGAAGTGTTATTATTGAAACCAGAAAAAGTTTATTTCAAACTTGACTCAGAACTTGTTGTTAAACAAGTAAAGGGTGAGTATAAAGTAAAAGATGAAAAACTTAAAGTTTTATATAATGAACTTATGGGTATATTAAACAATCTTTCTTATGAAATAAGCCATGTTAGAAGAAATGAAAATAAAGTTGCTGATGCACTCTCTAATATTGGTGCCGATATGAATAACAATTGAAAATATTAATATGAGAGTATAATATAAATATATGAAGATTTTATTTTTTAAACATTTAAAAATACATAAAATATTATTTTCTATTTTTGTAATATTTTTAATTACTTCATGTAAAGAAAAAAGAGAAGTTACAACTGGCGATGTTACTTCTGATTTACCAATAGAATCAGTCGTTAAAAGTGAAGATAAAACAATATCTACTGGTAATACGTATTTTGCTGAAGGAGACTATAGCACTGCAATAGACTACTATAAAGAAGCTATGCAACATAATAAAGCAGCAGCGTTCTATAACATTGGAGTATCTTATTACCTTTTAAATAATATTCCTCAAGCAGAATTAAATTTTAGGGAAGCAGTTGCAGCTGATCCAAATTTTGATGAAGCAATAATGAATCTTGTTGCCGTATTAGCTCAACAAGAAAAAGTCAAAGAAGCAGAACCGTTTATAACTCGCCTTATACATACAAATAAATCTCCGAGAGTTTATGTTGATATTGCAAATATATCATTAAAATTAGGAGATACACCAAAAGCTATATATTACTATAAACAAGCCCTTGATATAGATTCAAAATCACCTTTTGTTTTGTCAAATTATGCAAATTTTTTAATAAGTTTAGGTGAGTATAGAGATGGAATTAATATCTTAGAAAAATTTGACCAAAAAGATTTTTCAATAAATTATAATCTTGCTAATGCGTATCGCTATCTTGATGATAGGGCAACTTCTTTAGCATATGCAACAGATGCTTTATATTCATCTGGTGCGTCAGAAGAGGGTTGCAATAAACTTGCCTCTCTTTTTGCTGATTACAAAAGATATGCAGATGAAGTAAGAGCATTAAGAATGTTAATTTCTTTTGCTCCTAAAAAAGAATATAAATTAAGACTTGTAAATAGTTTTGTTAATGCTAAGGAATATAGTAAAGCATTAGATGAACTTTCTTTTTTACTACAAGAATATCCAAAAGATGAAGATATAAAAGTCCAAAATTATGAAGTATTAATTTTTGACGGTCGTATTACAGAAGCTGGTAAATTTATTAGAAATGCTTATGCTGATTTAAAAAGTGATAAGATATTATATTATTATACGAAACAAGTTTCTTTATACGAAAAAGATAAAAAAGAAGTTAGGCCTTTAATTTTTGTAAATAGAGAAAGTCCATATTTAAATTTAGCAAGGACTGTTTATTTACTAAAAGATGATAAAAAACAAGAGGCAACAAAATATTTATCAAAAGTTCCAGAAAATGTTGGTCATGAGTATTTTTATTATAGAACTTTCTTGTTTATTACTGGAAAACGTTTCAGAGATGCTGAAAATTCAACTAAAAATATGATTCAAGATAGACCAGATACATTTTGGTATCGTTTAGTTATTGCTTGGAATTTAAGACAGCCAGATTTAATGCTTGAATTAGCTAATAATTTTAAAGATAACCCAGCGATTATAAATGTTAGAACTCCAGTATTTAAATTTGATGTTGCTCCTATGCTTGATGATATGAGCTTTACGTATCGTTTTGATGATACTGGAGCAGATGCAGCTGCTATGCTTGCTTATCCATTCTTTTTAGAACCAGATGAAATTGTTCAATTTCTTGTTTTAGGACGCTCAACCTTAAAAGGTAGTGAAAAAGCTGAAGCTACAAAAAAATTAGAAGGAATGAAACGCAATAACGAAGGAGTAGATGCTTTTTATTCTTATAATTTTCAACTCGCAATTAATAAATTTCAACAAGCAGAAAAATTGCTTACAGGTAATGCTCACGTTTTATATAATATAGGTCTCTCTCATTTTAATTTAGGTAATAATAAAGAAGCGATAGAATACTTTAAACGAGCATCAAATATTGAGAAAGATTTAAGTCAATCATATTTTGGTGAAGGGCTTGTCATGTATAGAATTGGTGATAGAGAAGCAGCATCATCTCTTTTTGATCAGGCAGTTAGAGTTTCAACATCAAACATTGATAAAAACAATAGTCAAAATTTAGATGAAATTCGTAATTTATATTTATCTCTTCTTGCTGGTAATAGATTTGGAAAACATGATGAAGCAAAATCAACTGCTCCTACTAATGATGCTTTAGCAGTGTCTGCAGGTTTTTTAATGGATTACTTTGAAAATTACGATGAAAATATTTTAGATAAACTTGATAATTCTCCAGTTTTTAGAGTGCCTGCAGTATATGATTTATTAAAAATAAGACATACTCCAGTTGAAGAATTAGTAGAAATTGATAATCCAGATAGATATTACACATTAGCAAAAAAATATATTATATTAAAAATGGGTGGAAAATCAGCAGCAAATTTCAACAAGAGATTTGCAAAAGATCAAGTTTACTTAAAAGATATGGTTTTTACATCAGTTTTTCTTAAGGATAAAGCATCAGGGCTTAAGTATCTTCAAATGTTATCTAAAATCAATTATACTTTTGAAGGGTTGTATAAAGCATCAATGTATTATTTTACATGGGCAAGAGATTTTGTAAATGCTGAAGCATCTTACGGCACATTAGATAGATTAACTTATGAAGATAGGCTTACAGCATTTTATATGATGTTATATTTCTTATGTAATTTTAATGATGATAGGTTAGAAACTTATATAACTCGTTATGATGAAAATTTTGGTGCTGATTATAGATCTAGTGTAGCATTAGCATTGATGAATTTAAGAGTTAAAAACATAAATGGATTTTATAATACAATGAATAGGCTAATTAAAGAAGAGCCGTATTTATTTAATAAAATGTTTATAGAGGTTGATTTTGCAAAATTTTAAAACATCTAAAAGCCATATTATAGTTCAAGGCTTACTATTATGTAGTTTACTTATCTTAACTTTTATTAATAAAAGTAATAATTCATTACATCTTCCTATAATGCTTATTGTTGATGTTATTGTATTGACTTTTTTTATATCATCTCTTATGAGGCAAGTAACTATTACAGAAAATGAAGTTATTGTGAAGCATTATTTTAAAGTTAGTAGAGTAGATTTAAATAAAATTACGTATGCAGATAGTATTTCTGCTATAGCAAGATGGGTAATAATTTTAAGTTCTGATAAGGGTAGTGTGATTATAAGCTCTTTAGTAGATGATTTTGATAAAATTGTTAACTTACTTAACGCAAAATTACCAGAAGATGAAAAAGATAAATTAAGTAAATTAAATAAAAATAATATTGATGAAAAAAAACGTGGATACAATTTTTTAATGATTGTATTAACTTGTATCGTTTTTGCAGCAATAATTAAAGTTATTGTTAAGTAATCATATACTTTAAAATATTTTATTTATTGATTATTCATAATTATCTTATAAGCATCATTTCTCTTCACTCCTAAGATTTTTAATATTTTAATCATATCATGTGATGAGAAATTTTCTCGTTTTAGTTGTTTCGTAATATTATTTATATCTAAATTATTATTTGTAGAAGTATCTTTTTCTATAAATGAATTATTTATAATAATTACAAATTCACCTTTTAATACAATATTTTCTATATCAGAAATATTATTAATTTCTATTCGTTCCTCATAAATTTTTGTAAGCTCTCTAACACAAACTATTGGTGGCGTAAATACTTCTAATAATAATTTTAAAGTATCTTTTACTCTATGAGGCGATTCATAAATTATTATTGGTGATATTATTTTTCTTAAGTTTTTAATAATATGTAGTTTTTCTGATGATTTATGAGGAAGAAAACCATGAAAATAAAATGAACCACCAGAGAAACCAGATAAAATAAGGGCATTGATTAAGGCAGTAGGGCCAGAAACAACTTCAAAAGAAATATTTTCTTTTATAAGTTCTTTTACTACTTCACTTCCAGGGTCAGAAATACAAGGCATACCTGCTTCGCTTATTAATGAAACTGTATTATTATTTGATAATTCTTGAAGAATCTTATCTATAATTTTTTTTTCATTATCTTTATGGCAAGATAAAACTTTTTTCTTTATTTCTAAATGATTTAACAGATTTAAAGCAGTTCTTGTATCTTCTGCAAAAATAATATCAGATTTTTTAAGGCACTCTATAGCCCTTAATGATATATCCCCAAGATTACCTATAGGAGTGCCTATTATAAAAAAATTTGTATTTTTTCTCATTTGTTTTATGATTCTATAATATATTTTTCTGCCATTTTAGCTGCTATTGCACCATCTGAAGCTGCAGTAACGATTTGTAATAAGTCTTTTTTACGAACATCACCAGCAGCAAAAATGCCTTTTATATTTGTTTCTGTATTTTCTCCAGCCTTAATAAAACCATCATCAGTTAATTCTATTAAATCTTTAAAAGGTTCAGAATTTGCATTCCAACCAACAAAAATAAATACACCATCTGTGTTTATAATGCTTTCTTCGTTAGTTTTTACATTTTTAATTTTTACTCCAGTAAGTTTATCTTCACCTAACATTTCAGTAACAACACTATCGTATATAAAGTGCATTTTTTCGTTAGCAAAGGCTCTATCTTGAACAATTTTTGATGCTCTAAAAGCATCTCTTCTATGGATTACTGTTACTTTTGATGCAAACTTGGTAAGATACATTCCTTCTTCAAGAGCAGAATTTCCACCACCTAAAACTACTACTTCTCTATCTCTAAAAAAACCACCATCACAAGTAGCACAGAAAGAAACCCCTTTACCTATAAAATTGCTTTCACCTTTAACATCCATTCTTTTAGGGTGCGATCCAGTAGCAATAATAACTGTTTTAGTTTTTATGCTCCTTCCATCTTCAAGATTGATTATTTTTAAATCACCATCAAGAGATATATTTTTACATATTCCAAAACGCACATTAGCACCAAAGTTTAATGCTTGATTTAAAAATTTTTCAGATAAATCACTACCAGATATTGCTTCATCTATTCCAGGATAGTTTTCTACCATATGTGTAATAGCTACATTACCACCAGGATAATTTTTTTCTAACAATAAAGTAGATAAAGCATCTCTTGCTGCATACATAGCTGCAGTGCAACCTGCAGGACCACCACCTAAAATTACTACATCATAAATTTCTAATAAGTTATCAGTATTATAAAAATTTTTCATATATTAATTCCTCCATAATAATCCTCTTATATAATCTACACCTGCTAATTTTGCCTCATATAATACTATTCCTTTATCGCTAATAACAAATAGGTGAGGCCAACTTCTAATCCCAAAAGATTTAGCAACATTTTTTGTATCTGTAGCATAACCAATATCTTTTAATATTAGATGATTTTTGTCCTTTGATAAAGTAGCTAAATCCTCTTTATTATTATAATTATCAACTAAAACTATTACTTGTGCATAATTATTCTCTTGTAAAAAAGTAAGTTGAGGCAATAACTTACGGTAATGATAATTAAACATAAAATTAGAAAAAAATTGATGCTTTTTATAAAATACTAACACAATAGGAGTTCTAATTTCTGATATATTAAAAGTATCTCCAGAAATTGTTGTTAAAGTAAAATCTTCAATTTTACTTCCTATTGGTAAAGGATCATTTAATCTATATATGTATAACCATATAAAAGCAATAGCTACAATAATAAAGAAAATAAAATTTTTACCAGTAAATATACGTTTTATCCAAGGCTTATTATTGTATTGTATATTATTCATAATTATTTTTTCAATTTTAATAAAGCTTCATTAATTTTTTCTAATTTTGATTTTGCTTCTTCAAAAGTTTTTTTATCTTTTTCTATAACTTCTTTTGGTGCTTTTTCAAGATAACGTTGATTTTGAAGTTTACCCCCATAAAGATTAAAATCTTTTTCAACTACTCTTTTTTCTTTTTCTAATCGTGATATTTCTTCATCTATATTTATTGCATTATCAAGAGGTATTTTAACTTCATAACCAATACCTACACCATTAACAGAATCATCTGGAGCTATTTTATTAATAAAAATATCTTTAATTTTTGCTGCTTTTTTTATTAAAGAAATAGAATTATTAAAATTGCTTTCTTTTTCTTTATCTTCTGTAATTATATATACATTTACAAATACATTTGGGGCAATATTATATTCGCCTCTAATATTTCTAATGGTGTTAATTAAACTAATTACATTGTCTATAACTATTTCTTCATTATCAAAATTAAAGTCTAAATTATCTGGAAAACTCTCATACATTATTGTTTCTTTTTCTGTCAATGTTTTGTATATATGCTCTGTTACAAAAGGTATATATGGGTGCATAGCAATTAATGACTTTTCAAGAACAAAGCATGCAGTTGCTATAGCTTGTTCCTTTGATTTTTCACTACCATTAAAAAGTCTATCTTTTATAATTTCAAGATACCAATCACAAAAAATCATCCAAAAAAATTGATAAAGTTCTGATGCACCTTCATTAAATATATAACTATTAATAGAATGTGAAACTTTTTTTGCAGTTTTAGATAGTTTCATTAAAATCCATTTATCTTCTTTTTCTAATGAATTTATATCTAATTCTGGAATTTTATCTCCCATATTCATTAATATAAATCTTGAAGCATTCCAAATTTTATTAATAAAATTTCTATATCCCTCAATTCTATCTGGATTAAGTTTTATATCTCTACCTTGAGCAGTAAATATTGAAAGTGCAAATCTAAAAGCATCTGCACCATATTTTTCTATCATAATTAAAGGGTCAATAACATTGCCCTTAGATTTACTCATTTTTTGTCCATGCTCGTCTCTTATTAATGCGTGTAGATATATATCTTTAAATGGAACATCTCCCATAAATTTTATACCCATCATCATCATTCTTGCTACCCAAAAAAATAAAATATCAAAGCCAGTAACAAGAGTAGAAGTAGGGTAGAACTTTTGTAATGTTTGAGTAGTTTCAGGATAACCCATTGTTGAAAAAGGCCATAATGCAGAAGAAAACCAAGTATCTAACACATCTGTTTCTTGATGGATATCTGCTGAACCACATTTTTCACATTTATCTGGATCAGTTTTTGCTACGGTAATATGACCACATTTATCGCAATACCAAGCTGGTATCCTATGCCCCCACCAAATTTGACGAGAAATACACCAATCTCTTATATTATTCATCCATTCAAAATAAGTGTTCTCCCATGTTTTTGGAACAATTTTTGTATATCCTTTTTCTACAGCTTCAATAGCTTTTTCTGCTAACGGTTTTACTTTTACAAACCATTGCATAGATACCATCGGTTCTACAACTGTTGAACAACGTTGACAACAACCAACATTATGTTTTAGTGGTGATACTTCACCTAATAAGTTAAGTTCTTTAAATTCTTCAACTACTTTTTTTCTGGCAGAAATTCTATCAAGACCAGTTAAAATGTCAGTAAAACCATCAATTATAAGTCCATTTTCATCTATACAAGTAATAAATTCAAGATTATGTCTTTTTCCTACTTCAAAATCATTATGGTCATGGGCTGGTGTAATTTTTACACAACCAGTTCCAAATTCTGTTTCAACAAATTCATCAGCAATAATAGGGATTTTTCTATTAATAATAGGTAATATTACATTTTTACCTATCAAATGATTAAACCTTTCATCATTAGGGTTAACAGCAACAGCAGTGTCTCCAAGAAAAGTTTCAGGACGAGTAGTTGCTACTGTAACAAAATTATTTTCATTTTCAATTGGATACTTTAAGTGGTATAAAAAATCATCTTTTTCATTAAAATCAACTTCTAAATCACTTAAAGCAGTATTACAACGAGAACACCAATTTACCATGTAATTATTTGAACGGTATATAAGACCTTCATGGTATAATGTATAAAAAACTTCACGAACAGCTTTTGACAACCCTTCGTCCATAGTAAAGCGAGTTCTACTCCAATCACAGCTTGCTCCAAGTGCTTGAAGTTGTTTTAATATTCCACCACCGTATTCTTCCTTCCATTGCCATACACGTTTAATAAATTCTTGCCTACCTAAGTCGTGGCGAGTTTTTCCTTCTTTTGCAAGATGTCTTTCAACTACATTTTGTGTAGCAATACCTGCATGATCCATTCCTGGCAACCATAAAACTTCATATCCTTTGAGACGCTTATATCGTGCAAGGGTATCTTGTATAGTTTCATCTAAAGCGTGTCCCATATGAAGAACACCAGTTACATTTGGAGGAGGAATTACTATAGAAAAAGGTTTTTTATTTGATTTTTCATCGGCATAAAATAAATTTTTATCAAGCCAAAACTTATATATTGATGTTTCGTAACTTGATGGGTCAATTCTGCTTGAAAGCTCTTTAGCCATTCATAACTCCATAACTAAGATAATATTATATTTTCGTTTTTACCTTCACTTGAAATAACTTTCATAATGTCTCCCATATTTGAAATATAACTTTCAAGTATTTTTAGTTTATACTGTTTTTCTTCTTCAGTAGATACATCAGAAGGTAAATTTACAATTTTTTCTATTTCGTTTAAATATAAACTTAAATTTTCAAGAGAGTCTTTAAACAATTCTGCTTTTGCTTTTACTAACAATTCTTCTGTCTTGATTTTTTTAATCATTTTGACACCTCTTTTAATGTAAATTGTCGCATATCGTTGTCTATAAGCTCAATATCTACCCTTATATAGTCGTTAATATATTCTTGTAAATTAAATTTTTCTGCCCATTCTATAAAAATAGTAGAATTTTTATTATTTATCATATCATAAAATCCTATCATTTCTAATTCTTCTTCACTATTAATTCTATATAAGTCAAAATGCATAATAGAATTATTTATTGCAGAGTAATTATTTGCAATAGAAAAAGTAGGGCTTGTTATATCATCATCAAAACCAATAGCTTTTGCGTAATATTTAACAAAAGTTGTTTTACCAACCCCTAAATCCCCATTTAAAAATACTATTTTATTTTTAAGTATATTAACTAATTCATTCGCCAATAAAAAAGTATCTTCTTCATCTTTAAGAATCTTCTTTAATGTCATTAATTGCATCTCCAAAATTATTTATAACATCTGTAATAATGACAGAATATTGGCTATATTTGTTTTCTGAAATTTTACTACTTTTTCCTAATATATAACAAGCTATAACAACACTATCTTCTAAAGAGTATTTTTGAGAAACAAGTCCAGTTATAATACCTGCAAAACAATCTCCACTACCTGCTTTTGCAAGGCTTGGACTACCAAAATCTGTTATAATAATCTTGCCATTAGGGTATGCAATTATTGTATCTGCAGATTTTAAGGCAACTATAATATTATTTTCTACTGCAAAATTAGATGCAAGTGCTATAGAATTATATTTTACTTCATCTACAGACTTATTTAACATAATAGAAAACTCTTTTATATGGGGAGTTATAATACATCTATTAAATAAAAAGCTATAATCATCTTTATTTAAATCATTTAAAGCATCTGCATCTATAATAATTGGAATATTAGTATTTTTTATAAGTTGCTTAACGAATAATTTAGTCTCACTATTCTTACCTAATCCATTCCCAATACATATTGTAGATATATTTTTATTATTTATTATTGACATTACATCATTAATATCATTTTCAGTAAAATAACTATTATTGCCAATATTTGATAACATAATTTCTGGGGTGTTTATAAAATAATCTATAGAATTTGTAGGAATAATAGTAGATACGAGACCAGAACCTATTTTTAATGCCGATAAACTTGCAATATAAGCAGCTCCAGTCATAGAAAAAGAACCACCAATAATTAATGAATGACCATAATTGCCTTTATGAGTATCTCTATTTCTTCTTTTAATTTTAGGTATGTTATTTTTTGTAGCATAAGTTATGTTATTTTGAATATTACATTGAGATGTATTAACAGAAATATTATTAACTATAACTTCTCCACAATAAGATTTTGCAGGATATAAAGTATGACATAATTTTAAACCAATAAAAGTTACTGTTTTATCTGCTTTAAAAACGATTCCTTTAACTTCGTTACTATCTGCAAAAAGACCACTTGGTATATCTGCTGAAATTTTATATCCATTAGCATTATTTGCATTTTCTATTATTTTTCTATATTCATTATCAAGAGGTTTGTTTAAACCTGTGCCAAATAAAGCATCAATGATTACATCAAATCCATTAAAATCGCAAGACGAAGTAAGAGGTATCATTTTAATGTTACTATTTTTTAAAATATTATAATTTAGTAAAGTTGATTCTGAAAATTTTGATGTTTTATCTATATAAAAAATAGTAGTATCAATACCGTAAGAGGTTAATTTTCTACCACAAGCAAAGCCATCTCCACCATTATTTCCACATCCACAAATAATAGCACATTTTTTTGGTCTATTTTTTAAATGTAATACTGCACTACACAACGCAAATGCTGCATTTTCCATTAAAATAATTTCGGGAATACCAATATCAACTATAGAATTTTTTTCAATAAGTTTTATTTCGTTTGTGTGAAAAATTTGCATAATCTATTGATTTAAATCATCATTTTTCTTTATAGCATTATCAATTAACATAATAGGAATATCGTTTTCTATTTTGTATAAAAGTTTACACGTTGTGCATTCTATATATTTTCCATCATTAGTAAGATATACTTCTTTACTACATTTTGGACATACAAGAATATCTATTAATTCTTTTTTTACCATGATATACCACCAAAAATATATTATACTATACTTATACAATATTATAACAACTTAATCAATCATAGACATAAATTTTTCTTTATAAATACCAGTATCACAATATATATCGTTTACTAATATACTTTCAGAATGAAGGCATAATCTTGTATAATTAATTCCTCCATATATCTTGTCGCCAATTATAGGATAACCTGCATAAGAACATATTGCTCTAATTTGATGACGATTTGCTTTTTCTAAAGTAATTTCTATTAAAGAAGAAATATTATTTTCTCTAATCTTTTTTATTTCAGTATAGTTACCATTGTTGTCGGGTATAATTTTAACTTTTTTCTTATTGTCAGCATCTATTGACCATTTTATATTTAATTTTTCAGGGAAACTTCCTTCTACTATTGCTAAATATCTTTTTTTTAAAGAATTAATTTCATAATTTTTGTTAACTATTGCAATAATTCCATCAGTTTCATAATCTAAGCGTGATATGCTTCTATATTCTTGAAAATAATCTAAAATATCACTTATTGTAAAATCATCACTCGGTTTTAACCTTTGGCTATGAATGAAGGGCGGCTTATATAAAAAAATAACTTTATCTGTTTTTTTTAATATATAATTATTTACATCAAATTTTGGAACATTAATGTTGCCAATATATTCTATATTATTGGAAGTTGTATTAATATCTTTATATATTATGTTGTTATCTACACGTATTAAACCTTCTTTAATAGCTTTTTTAACATATCTTCGTGAAAATTTATATTTATTTGCAACAATTATACTTAATCTCATTTAAATATATTACATAAGCAGTTGTAAGATTTCAAGTATTCTTGTATATTATAAAAATGATTGAATATAGATTAAAAAATATGCCTTCAATGCTATTAGAGCTTTTAGAAGAATTAGGAACTTTTATTGCTACAGAAGAATTTAAAAGTGAAACTACATATATATTCTATTCTGAAGATATGTTAGATGATATTTTATTAATGTTTAATGTAGAATTTTCTAAAAAAAATGTGGCAGAAACTGGTTGGCAAGATAAATGGAAAGATTATATTAAAGAAGGCTGGTTAAATAAATCAATTTACTATATTTTTGAAAGAAAACTTTTTACAGATAATAGGAAAACAATTTTAATAAATCCAGCATTAGCCTTTGGCACTGGCACTCACGGAACTACTAAAATTGCAGCTAATTTAATAGAAGATATATGTAATGGTAATACTTTTTTAGATATTGGGACGGGTAGTGGCATACTATCTATAGCTGCATCAATTCTTGGTGCAGATAAAGTATATGCTTTTGATATAGATAAAGTTGCAATGAATAATTGTAAAGAGAATATTGAAAATAATAATATTCATAATATTTGCCTTTTTTGTAGTGATATAAATTCAATAAATCAACAATGTCGTTTTGATGTTGTTTGTGCAAATATTATATCAAGCGTTCTCCTTGAAATAAAAGATAGAGTTAGTAAAATTGCTAAAGATTATATTATTTTTTCTGGTATTTTGATAAGTGAATATGATGAAGTTATAAAAGAGCTTATTCCAGATAATTGGTTAATTGATAAAAAAATTGAAATAGATGAATGGTGTGGAGTTAGACTCATAAATGGTAGTAGCAATAGGTGATATTCACGGCTGTATTAAAAGTTTAGATACTTTATTAAATAATATTTTAAAAAAATACGATGTTTCACGTTTTATTATTTTAGGTGATTTCGTTGACAGAGGATTAAATTCATTAGAAGTAACAAAATCTTTGATTAATTTAAGTGAAAATTATAAAGTTGATTTGTTGCGTGGAAATCACGAAGATATGCTAATTGATTATATAAGAAACGAAAATCGTTATCCAAATTATAACTGGCAAGAAAGAGTAGGGTTTTCAGCAATTAAATCTTTTAGTAATGGAATAATTGCAGATAGTAGTGATATTATAAGAGATGATGTATATTCTTATTTTGCTCCATATATAAAGTTTATAGAGCAATCTTGTGATTATAGAGAAGAATTAATAGGCAATAAAAAATTTTTCTTTTCCCATGCCGGTATCAATTTTAATGGCGTATCTCCTAAAAATCAATACGACTATTGTTCTAATAACGAGAAGAAAATACACTACCCATTTATATGGTCAAGAGAAATTATGAAATTCAAAAAGCCATTTTTTAATTATATAGTGGTTCATGGTCATATACCTTTGTTTAATAAAAAGGGTGGTAGTAAGAACGTATTAGTTAGAAAAGATAATGAAGGAAATATTATAAATATTAATCTTGATACTGGTTGTGTTTATGGTGGAAATTTAAGTGCTATAATGATTGATTATTTTGGAAATTATGAATTTGAGTATGTTAAATGTGTAGATTAAAGCGTGTTTTTCATGAAGGTGAATTAAAAGGTTTAATAGAACTTAATGAAAATTCATCAAGAAAATTAAAAACTGTTTTGCGTATAAAGAATGGAGAGAAAATAGAAATTCAATCGTATAGTCATATCGCTATTGGAGAAATATCTACTATTGGCAAAAGAAATATTATAGTAAAAATTAATAGCATAAGAGATATTATAAAACCAAATTACAATTTAACAGTTTATCAATGTATTGCTAAACGTGAATATATGGATAATATAATTGAAAAATACGCAGAACTTGGAGTAACAAAAGTTATACCTGTCGTATCTATTAGAAGTTTGCAATCACTTAAAGAAAATACACTTGAAAGATTTAAATTAATATCAATAGATGCTGCATTACAAAGTGAAAATGAGTTTATTACAGAAATTACTGAAAGTGTTAAGTTAGAAAGAATCAATTGTAATAGTGATAATAAAATATTGTTTCATGAAAGAGTAGGAGATAGAGCGATACCAAAAATAGATAGTAAAAATGTTAGTATTATCATAGGTCCAGAAGGTGGATTTACAGATAAAGAAACAGAAATATTAATATCAAAAGGATTTAAATGTTATACACCATTAGATTGTATATTAAAAGCTGAAACAGCAGCAATACTTTTTGCAGGTATGGTTAGGCTATCATTATGACAATAGATGATAAATACATGTTAATGGCTATAGAAGAAGCAAAAATTGCCGAAAATAATGGTGAAGTTCCCATTGGTGCAATTATTGTTAAAAATGGTATAGTAATAGGTAGAGGAAGAAATAAAAAAGAAGAAAATAAAAACCCTATAAGTCATGCTGAAATAGAAGCTATATACGATGCTTGCAATTTTGTTGGTGATTGGCGTCTTAATGGGTCAGTAATGTATGTTACTGCAGAACCTTGTATAATGTGTGCTGGAGCAATAATACATGCACGCATAGATAAAGTCGTATTTGGAGTTTTAGAAAAAAAATTTGGAGGGATAGTTAGCCAAGCCTCTATATTTAATATACCTACATTAAATCATAAAATTAATTTTTCACACGGCATATATAAAAATGAAATTTCTGATATGATGAAGAGCTTTTTTGTAAAATTAAGAAAGAAGGATATGAATATAAACAAATAAGAGGGCTACTTTAATAGCCCTTAATTACTAATCATTATATGGTTCAAATATGCTTTTTGGAGCACCACAGTTAGGACATATCCAAGAATCCCAATCATCATCAATTTCATCAAAAGGAGTTCCAGGCTCAATTCCTGCTTTAGGATCGCCAACTTCTGGATCATATATCCAACCACATATACCACAAATATATTTTTCAGTCATTTTCTCAATCCTCCACTAACTAAAAATTACATAAAATATATAAATATAGATAAATTAAAAGTCGGAAAAGTTTTTTTTCCGACTAAAAAAAATTATTCATATGGTTCAAATGCTTCTTTTGGTGCCCCACATTCTGGACAGACCCAATCTTCAGGTAAATCTTCAAAGGCTGTTCCTGCTACAATTCCATTTTCTGGATCACCTATGGCAGGGTCGTATATCCAACCACATACGTTACATATGTACTTCATAATGACCTCCTTAAATAGATTTCTCTTCTATATTTTTTATTCGTAATCTCTTTAATAAACGAGATTTTAAAGTAGATACAACTTGATCATAAGTTTTTCTTTTTAGTGGCACTTGACCACCAGCAGATTTCATATGACCACCACCGTATCCAATTCCTTTTACTATATATATGGCAATTTGTCCAATAGATTTTTTAGAAGTTTTATGTCGTAAGGAAAAATAACAAGTATCATCAATAAGGCCTATTACAAAACTACATTTTACATTTCTCATTCTTAATAAAAAATCAGACATTTCTGCAATTAAATCTGCATTGCGAACTTTTTCTAAGTTGCAAAATAATACATTATCTATAATAGTTGTATGCTCTATTGCTTTTTTTATATTTTTAAAATAATACCTAGGCAAATCTGGGGATTCAATTTTTGTAAGTTTATTTGCTGAAACATAGGGATATACAAAACTCATCATATCCATATCTGCTTGCGTGTTACCTCTACCAGCACCAAATATATCAGTTTTAATTCCATAATAAAGAGCAGTTGCAGTTTTAGTGTCTGGAATGATGTTTAATGCTTTATAATATTCTGCAATAATAGTAGAAGTGCTACCGTAACTACTTCTTATATCGTAATAAGGATATTCAGTAGATGTAGGTCGTAGGTTGTGGTGATCTATTATAGCATCTGGTTTTCTTCCTTCTATACTATACACATTACCTGCTCCAGGTTGAGTATCAACAACGATAAAATAGTCGTAACGGGCAATATTTAATTTTGACATTAAATACATATCAATTTTACACGTTTTAACCATTTCTTTATTTTCTGTTCTACCTATAATTCCCATATATGCAATAGTTACACGCTTTTTCAATATATTAGTTAATAAATTTTTTAGAGCAAAAGCAGATGCTATTGTATCTGGATCTGGATTGTTATGAGTTTGGATTAATACTTTACGTTTTGATTTAACGGCATCTAATAATTTATGTATCATATAAACCTTTAGTTATTGTTATCGTCAGAAGCAAAATCTAATATAATTCCATCATTATTAACTTCATAAGTAAAATTTAAATCATCAGTATTTACACTATATAATTTTGTTGATAAATCATTTTTATCAAAATAACTATCTATTTTAAAACTTACTTCTTTGCCAGAAAAAGAAGTAGCCTTATAATCTTTTATAAACCCTCTTTTCTTTAAAGCAGCAAAAAAGTTGTTCGTTCCAACCATATTTTTAAAATTTATTACTTTAATATCATAAGTATAAAGCTCTTTTGTTGTATCCGGTGCTTCAATTAAATTGTTTCTAATGTAATCAATCGTAGAAACAATCGCTTTAGACATAGCATCTGATATACATTTATTTTTA
The DNA here is from genome assembly GCA_045538075.1 of Mucispirillaceae bacterium. GTDB lineage: Bacteria > Chrysiogenota > Deferribacteres > Deferribacterales > Mucispirillaceae > JAZSQT01. The sequence continues at coordinate 2,955 of JAZSQT010000186.1, read as the reverse complement.
TCAGTATTTGATGAATAAGTTTCAACTTTCAACGTTTGAGTAAATCCATCTTTTGATACAATATCTGTAGTCGTAATCAACTCACAATTATGATCTGAATTACTAAAATCTTCAAATTTACTACTAAAGATAAATCTAAAAAGGTAGTGGCTATAAACATTTTTAAATTGTTCTTCAGCTTCCTTCTTACTCTTCATGTTATTAATATTATATATAAAATTACGTTGGTCATTAGTAGAAAAATTTTTAGATACTAAACTTCTTTCAATAATCTTTGCTTGAGTTTCTAAGGGTAATACTTCTTCGTTAATACCACTAAAAACAAATACTGCCGAATCTACTGGATTATCAATATAAATTTTTGCATCTTGAAGCCCAATATCATCAATATTTGCTGATAGTCTTATATAGATAGAAGAACCTTCTATTGCTTGAGATATTATAGAATAGCTCCTAATAAACTTTATATACTCTCTTGAAATATCAGGAATATTGTCTGGATTATTCTCTTTATAGTATTCTCGTATTGCATTAATTAATGCGTTATTAACGGCTCTTGAGTAAGCTAATCTCATATTATCTCGTTCTATAATAGCTCTTCCAGAACTTTTTACTTCATAAGAATAAGATATTGAATAAGATAATAATATAACTATTATTATAGCAAATAATTTTACTTTTAAAATATTACACCACCTAAAATATTATACCTAAATAATATATAATTTGAAAAAAAAAGCAATAAAAGGCTAGTATTTTTTTATTCTTTCTTCAATTTTAGAAAATTGAGAACGTGTATCTCCTATGCCTTTAAACCCAAAAACAACATAAAAAATAATTTCTTTTTCTCTATATTTTCCATCTCTATATATTGTATCATAATTTTTAGCATCTACTTCAAATCCTAAATTCCAACAATCTGCATTGTATGATATTGAGGCAGATTGTTCGTATGGAGCTAAATTTTTATGACTTACATTCTCATTATATCCTAACCATTTTACAGATCCAGCCAAAGTGAATCTCCAAAGATTTAATGTAAGTCCAACACGTGCACCAGTATTTTCACTTCCTTCGCTAATTCTTGTATCATAAGTATATTCTCCAAAGAGATTTATATATTTTATTGGTTTTATAGTTAAAATATTTGTAAAATATTGGAACCTTTTTTCATTGTCTTTAAGTTCACCTGTATGTTTATATGTGGTTTTAAAAGTATTTGTTATATAAGGTGAATAATTAAGGTATAGTTCTATTTCAAGAGGTAAAGCACGATCTTCATGTAATATATCGTATCCTTGCTCTAATAATAATTTCAATCCCCAATTTTTACCTTTTAAAAAATTTATAAACTTGTAAGATATAGAACCGTAATAATTTAATACATCATTTTCAATATAATTTGGTAATCCATTTTGAATAAGTTTAGGAGAGTATTTTAATTCTAATAAATTTTGTATTCCATGGCGAAAACTTCCATAATCTTTATATATTTCTCTAAATGCTAAAGTTGCTCCAGCACTTCCCCAGTATCTTTCAGCAGATGTTCCCATATATCTAACTTGACCAAAATCTGGACTATAATAATCTTCGTTATTAAATTTTTTAGAACTATTATCCCAACGAGTATATCTTATTGAGGCAAAAGGCGTAAACGTTAATATTTTTAAATCTAATGGAACGTATAATGTAGCAGCTGCGTCAAATCTATTGTATTGCCATTGATGAGAAATTTTCTCATCATTAATATTGTCATAATTGTAAGAAGTTTGTGTAACTCTATCGTAAGATAAATCGTAATCAAGAAATATAAATGGAATATCAGCTATAATTTGACTAATATTAAAAGAATAAGGTCTTTCTACTCTCGTCTTAGTATAACCTATATCTTTATTGTCTCGGTATTGGTAATCGTTTCTGTATGCAGCTGAGATGTTAGCAAAAGGATTATAATACTTTATACGAGCTTCCTCAAAAAATATATTATCATTATTTTTTCTATTTATTTCAGATATATCAAAATCTCCAAAATCACGCATATATTTAAAATCTGAAACGTGGTTAGCATTTAATGAAATTTCTAAATCATCAATAGGATAATATACGTTATCAAGGACTACACGCCATCTAACAAATTCATTTGATTCTGTGGCATTATCTTCTATTCTTGAAAATGCACCATAAAAATTACTACTTGAATCGTAGGCGTAACGAGTTTCTATTAACTGCTGGATACCACTTTTAGAAAACCATGTTAAGCCAAATGTCATATCAAAGTCTATAGTTGGAGCCCAAAAAAATTGAAGTCCTAAAAATGCCCCTTTATCTGTATCTGAACCAATTTTTGGAAAAAGTAAACCAGTTTGCCTTTCAGTATATACTGGATAAATTAATTTTGGAGTATAAATTAGAGGTGTATTCAAAATATCTGCAGTAGTATGATTTGCATTAAGATAACCTCCCAACTCTAATTCTCCATGATATAAAAAAAATGACCAATCTGGAATATCACCTTTACAAGTTGAAATTCTTGCATCTTGAACAGTAAAAGTTGTTTCGCTAGTCCTATTCATACTTTTTGCACAAATAAAATTAAAAGGAGGGATAAATCCTTTGATATTTACTCCTGAACCAGTTTCATTTTTTATGTTATATGTAAATTCATCTGCTTCAAGCTCTTGAGTTGGACTACTAACTTTAGCATTGCCTTTTGCATATACTTCTTCAGTTTTAGTATTATATTCAATATAATCAGCATAAAATGTAATATCTTTAGTTTTTAATTCTACATCTCCACTGGCACTAAATCTGTCCTCATCAATTCTTGTAACTTTATCAGCATTAAGAATGTATTTTTCTTGAGAAAATGATATTGTAGGCAAAAAAATAATTAGTATTGTAATTAGTGCCTTAATCATTACTTTGTCCATCTAATAATTTTTTTATAGCACTACT
>JAZSQT010000083.1:0-6758 GCA_045538075.1 Mucispirillaceae bacterium | reverse complement strand
TATTTTTATAATAAAAAATACCTTTCTTATCATATTTAACTGAGTAATTTTCTTTATTTTCTACATATTTAAGCTGTTTAATATTATTCTTTTTTATTAGTAATTTATTATAAATACTACTAACTGTATCTTTATTATCTCTTATGCTATCTAAATCCTTTTTAGATGCTTTTTCTAAAATCAATGAAAGTTTTTTAGCTTTACTTATAGAAATAAATGGAAATCTCTCACTTATATACTTTGCTTTACTACCTTCTCCTCGTTTTTTTATATAATCAGGTAGAATTTCTAATACTGTATCTATTATTTCACTATCTAATATATCCCTTCTATTTGATATTAAAATATTTTTAGAATTTACCTTAATAGAATTATTATTCAGTTCTTTTGCTTGTGTAAACTTTAATTTAGACATAAATTTAATACCTTTTATACTCTATTTATTTTCATAACTTATGTATTCTAAAACAAGAATACATAAGTTAAATAGTTAATTTAAAATGCTAATGGAACACTTTTTTCATTTGTAATCTCTTTTATAAAAGAAATTATACTTTCATAAAGTGTTATTTTATTCTTTGCTGGAGTTAATTTTATTCCAGTGTCTATATATTGTTTCATTAATGATGTATCTGGTATCCTTGTATTTAATAAATTATGTTTAAACGAATTATTAAACAATGTCAAATACTCTGCTGCAAGAGAACCACCAATTCTTAAAGACTTAAAACGATTAATTAATATTTTCCATTTATCATAAAAAGATAATTCTTTTAATAAATCTTGATAAAATATTGCACTTTTGTAATCAAATCCAGAAAACTGAATTGGTGTTATTATTATATCTGTTGCCTCTAATACTGATAATGTTAAATTATCGTATGTGGGAGCTGTATCTATTATACAATAATCATAATCTAAACCTTGTAATTTTTCTTTAATACAATTACGTGGAATATTATAACATGTTAATAACTCTAACGATGAAGGAATAATTGATAAATTATTTAAACCCTTAACTTCTAATATATTACTGTTAATATCATTTCCTCTTATAATATTTGCTATATTACCAACTACATTGTTATTATAGTCTGCAGTATCTGGAATATAATAAAATGTTGTAGAATTTTGAGGGTCTGCATCTATTACTAAAACCTTTTTACCTATACAACGCAAATAATTCGCCACCATAATAGCTAAACTACTCTTACCTACTCCACCTTTTATTGCTGAAAACGTTATTACTTTCATTATTTCCTCCTTTTTTAAGTTTAATTTAATTTTTTGTAACCGTTTCATTATCATTAGATTTTAAAAAATTTTCAATATTACCAAAATGATATTCTGTTGTAGATTTTCCAATATTCACTATATAGTTTTCTACTATTTTCTTAACTTCCTCTAACGGAGTATCTTTTGTAATATTATTTTCTTTTAAAAATTTTTTTATAAATATAATGCCATGCTGCACTCCTTTATTTACAGAGTTGTGTTTAAGATTGTATTTAATGCCAGCTTCTTTAGACGACATATATCCACTTGTATCATCTCCAGTAAACATTGAGTTAAATATTTCTCTTCTTTTTTCAGATAAAAGTTTACTTAATACTTTAATTTTCTCTAATTTTTCTTCCTTTTCTATGGTTTCATTTTTTTTAAAATCATCATCATCTTTTAAAATATCTTTGTATATTATGTTTTCAATATCTGATATATCATTTTTCACAAACATATTAGAATTTTTATCATCTTTTGATAAGTTATATACGTCATCTGCCCTAATACTCAACTCACTCCTATTATTCCAAGAAAATACTCTATAATGACCTATAATTTTATTTCTAATTTTTTTATCTTCATTTAAATTTTTAAAATTATAGTCTTGATTTTCTTTTTCAATCATTCTTATTACCTTGTAGCAAATTAAATAAACATCTTGCAATACATCTTCTTTTTCGCTTGAAGTAAGCCAACTATATTTTGATGTAATAAGATTAATAATTTTTTTATTATGACCTACCCAGCTGTAGATTAAATCCCATATTGTTTTATCATCTAACATAAAAATACCTTTTAAATCTTATAATAGAATTTATTGATACTTCTTTTTAATTTATCTTTCCCAAAAACTGACGGTTCTAAATTTCGCAACTCTAAAGTGAATTTTTTTGAAGTTTTAGTGCTATCATAAATTTTAGTATATGCTCTATACAATAAACCTTTGTCTATTTCTCTACTATTAAAGGCATCTAACATAGCATTATAAATACTTAACTCTTCCATTTCTTTTGGATTATTTAAATCTTCAAAGAAACCAATTTCATGAGTTATCACTGCATGTATAAATCTTCTCATACTACTTGTAGTTCCATCAACGATAGCTTGCTTTTCTGGCGTATCCAAAGCAGTATGATACAACTTCCAATCTACTTCATAATTCCTTAAATATTCTGCAAATAGTGGTAACTCGTTGTTAATATCTTTAACTAACTGATTAGTGTCTATATCTAAGGTTTTAAGAGATTTACCAGTTTGAAATATCGTGAAACGCCTATCATTTATTTCAACCTCTAAAGGAAAAGCCTCATTTGAAGTAATTAAAATATTTCCATACAAAAAAACTTTTTTAAAATCTTTAAATTTAGATTGGACGTTTACGTATTCATCTGTTACAAGTGTCTTTAAGAAATTCTTAACGTTTCTACGACTTTTAATATCAACTGCAATTTCATTAAGATTATAGAATAGCTTTTCATCTACCCAAGACTTAAAATCCGATTCTAAATTCTCATCACTTACAACAATAGAGTATTCTTCACCAAATAATTTAGAGATTACTTCATTAAAAAATAGACTTTTACCAGAACCCTGATCGCCTCTTAAGACAAGAGATACTCTGCTTCTTTTCAATGTTTTAAAAAAACCTGCAAGCCAATTAATCACCCATTTTTCACGTTCTGGTTTATAATTGACCAAGTTGCTTATTAATGACAAGATATTCTTTGGATACTTCTTTTCTAATTTCTCATGATTATAATCTCTACTTAAATATTTACTTGGCTTAAAACTCGTTCTGCACCACACTTTATTTTTATAATAAAACTCGGAAGCAGCAAAAGGCGTAAAATCATCTTTAATTATTCTTAAATCTGTGTATGCAATGTCTGGTGCAATATCATTAGTAAATTTAAATAAACGTGTACTATTTTTATTTAAATAAATTGATAGTAAGCGTTCTAATTTATTTACTTGATCTATTTCAACTATTTGTTCTCCAGTTTGATGACGAAAGCAAAATACACCTTCTAAAGATACCCATAAAGCACCACCAGCTTTTGCTATTTCTTTAAGAAAAGCATTATTACTGTTAGCAATCCAATTATTTAATGTAAAATTATTATAATTTACTGGTTCGTCAGATTTATATAAATAACGATCTTCATCACTAATATTTAGTAATTCTTCATTTATTATTTTGTTTTCAAAATCTTTTACTTTATTTTTCATCTGTTACTCGTTTAATAATACTCGTTTAATAATGAACCCTATAACAAATTCTCTAACAACTTCTTCTTTATAATCCATTAATTCAAGCAACTCTGAGTAACTATTAACTTTAAATTCAGTTAAATCAGATACACTTAATTCTTCAACTTTTTCACTTTCAAAGATATAAGAAGTATCTTTTTTTTCATTTTTAAAGATATAAAAAGTATCTTTAATTCTTTCTATAATAATATTTATATCACTAAATAGTATTTCAAATTCAGTAAACAACATATTAGTTACTCCTTATTTTAAATCATCAGATGATGCAAAATATAACGAACAACAACTACTACACTTTACCATTAATCTACCACTTGTATGACTTCTTCCAACGAAAGCTGATGGATTTCTATCCTCATGTAATGGATTTATACACCTACAAGGAACTGTTTCATTAACTTTTAAAAAGCCAAAATATTTTAATGGATACCTTTCTCCAGTTGATAATTCTATAAGAGTATCTAAATCTACTTCATTATCCCTTAAACACTTTATTTTTAGTGTATTATTAATACTTGCTTTATTATTGTTGGATAAAGGTGCTTTTTTGTTTTCTTTATTACTTTTTTCTAAATATCTAAACATTTGTTCTGTTAAAAATTTTCCATTTAAAATTTTTCCAGAAGGAGTAAAGAATATTTTTTGCTCTGGATTAGGGTAGTATGACCTACTTGGATTTTTACAAGATGTGTCTATTATATCATCTATATTTAATAATTTAGCAACATACATATATAAAAGTGGATATTCTGAAATACTTATTTTTAATTCTCTATCCAACGGCAAAAATAATCTAAATCTATCTACTGCTGGTTTATCACCTTTATTTTTTTGATGACTTTTTGTTGTTGTTATTATACCTGTTATTTCATTATTCAATAAAAACATTAATAATTGGGATATAGTAATAGCTCCATCATCAAAATCATATATCAACACATTACCAAGACTTTTAATATTATCTTTATGACGATGAGTAGGTACATACGAACTTGATGAATAACAATATCTTGAAGTATAATCACCTACTTTTTCAAAAGGAATAATTATATTTTGAAAATTATCAGTCAAATTATCAGAAATACTTAACATAATCATTTTATTACCCTAAAATTATTGGATTTTTAATAACTTGAACTTTTTTAGATAATGCAAATTCAACTACATCTTTATATTGATAACGAACTACTTTTTTCGTTAAAATCGAGTATGGAAGAAAATTTTTAATTTGTCTCCAGCGACGTAAAGTTGGTAGTTTAATATTTAAAATTTCTGAAACCTGCTCTTCTGTTAAAAAAGTATTTAAATCGTATTTAGGCTGAGCAATACCTTCCATTAAATTTTCAATCAATTTTTCGCTAATTACTGATAATGCCTCTCGCATAGATTTTGTTACACTTTCTTCAACTGCTGCTTTAATAATGCTTTCTACATTCATTTTCTATCCCTCCACTTTTTCTATTATTTTTCATAATTCTTCTTTTAATATTTCTAAAATTTTATTAATTGGTATCCCATGACGCCGAGATATAACTTTCGTTGAAAAACCATTATCAAATAAATGCTTTATCTCATTTATTTCTTCTTTTGAAATAAATAATGGCTGTTGGTTTACAAAATTATTTTGATGATTATTCTCTTCTAATTTGCGATATAAATTTATTATTTCATCTTGAAGTGATATAATTTTTTTAAGATGTATATCGTTATTGTTTATGGTAACTGGAACAAGCTGATTACTTAGATTATATGAACCAGTTTTTCTTATTGCAGGTAATACTTCACTTGTAATCCATTTCCTAAATGCTTTAGCTTTAGGTTTATTACTTCTAATTATTAACGTATAAAGTCCACTTTCTGAAATAGTGGCAACTTGTTGAGGACCACCAAGGGTGTCCAAAAGTTTTGGATGCCCTTTTTCATCTTCGTCAAGTTTTTGAATTGCATCACGATATTTTGATATACCTAAAATTTCGCAAACTTCCTTTGCTATAAACCAATATTGACCATAATCATCAATAACCGAAAAAGGTAAATCTTCAAAAATAAATTTCTTAATATTGGCATTATTATCATTATCCATTAGTATCTCCTTTTTTAATAAAATCACTTGCTGTTACTTCCCCATTGGTCATTTTTTGAATTGCATATAAATTCATAAAATTAGGGTATCTTTTATTTCTAATCCACCTACATACCGATATATTTGTAACTCCTATTTTTATTGCAAACTCATTACTTGTTATCTTTTCTTTTTTTAACCATTCTTTTAGTTTCATTTTTTCCTCCATATATTAAATTATATTTTTGGTTAATTTTGTCAAGCTAAAATTATCCAATATTTAACTTGAATTAACATAAGTGTTAATTTATTTTTTTTAAAATAAAAATAAATTAAGGAAAACAATAATGATGAATGAAAGTAAATTATTATATGATAGGATTAATGAAGCTATTACTATATGTGGAAGCCAAAAAAAATTATGTGATATAGCTAATATATCACCAGTTATCCTAAGTAGATTTAAAGGATATTATAAAAAAACAACCACAATAAAAGACAAAAGAGATAAATTATCACTTAATACACTTCAAAAGTTAGCCGATGCAATTAATGAAGATGTATCTTTTTTTACAGACGAAAACTATATAAAAAGAAAAGATAGGAATAATAATATACATATAAAAGATAAAGAATTGAAACCTCTTTTAGAAGATTTTATAACAATTTTTAACAATGCATCAATTAAAGATCAAGGCTTTTTACAAGGTAAATTAGAACAACTTATTAATGAATTTCATGAACTATCAACTCAACGTGATAACCAAATTAATAATACAATCAAAAAAACATTATAAAATAATCTATATAAAAGATTTCCTTAAAAAAAAATGATTTTTATTAGACTGAACAAAAAAAGAGGTGTCCAGTCTGACTGGACACCTCTTTTTTTAATATCGTCTATTTTTTTTAATAAAATTATCACTTTATCTTATTTTTCCTCAATCTTAGATAACAATTAGATAATGATTAGATAATGATTAGATAATCATTAGATAACAATTCTATTAATATATACAATCATTATAACTTATTGGTAATTAAGATTTTTTTCGCCTATTTTTAAATTTTAGATAAACATTAGATAATGATTTTTTTTGCATTATTATAACAAAAAAATACAAAATTATCAATTATTTACAAT
>JAZSQT010000070.1:0-4511 GCA_045538075.1 Mucispirillaceae bacterium | reverse complement strand
ATTAATAAATTTTTTCTTCTCTGGTAAAGATATTGTATCTTCTTTAGATATTAAAATTAATGTAAAATCATCAAGTATATCTAAAACTCTATAATCAAATTCTAATTTATCTAAAACTTTTGATACTACTTGAGTTTTTTCTGGAGGAAAAACTATAGCACCGTATTTTACCATATTAGTAAAAGTGTAAGTTTTTAATGATTTATAATTAAAAATCTCAATCCCTACAGACAAATCACATAGTATTGCTGAAGCAACAGCTGCTTCTTCTTCACTATCATGAAAAAAGTTTTTACAATAATTTCTAATAGATTTATTTATATCTTGATTATATATTCTGTGAGATGGATATTCAAAACAAGCAAGAGATAATGCCTCTATAACATAATACTTCTTTTTATCTGGATATATAGCAACAGCATCTGGTTTTTCTGCATTATAATCAAGCCTACTTTCAAGAATTTTTAAACCCATTGAACCAAAAATTCTTTTTACAGAAGTCAAAAAAAATGATCTATCTTTTTTATTAGCATTAGTAAGCATATAATATCCTAAAACATACTTTCAAGGTCGTCAATATGTTTGCAAGCATTTTCAAAAAGCCATAGTGGTTTACTGTTGCTATCTATTGGAATGTTATATAATGGTGCATTATTTAAATTTGGATTATAATTATTTTGAGGGCTAATACTATTTGTAACATTATTTGGCGATAAATTATTTACATTACCGTTGTTATTTAATCCACTATTATCTAAATCTGTATTATTGCTACCAGTAAAAGATGGCAAAATATCAGCCATAACATTATCAACAATTTTATCTGCCGTCCTAAAAGCAGCATTCATTGCTTCTGGACTTATGAAACCATTATAATCATTATTTTCTGGTATGTTTAAATCTGAAAAATGCTCTGGGATATTATCAATATTATCTAAAGAATAAGTCGTTTTTTTAGGAGTATCTATACTAACATCTATGCCATTATTAATATTGTTATTGTTATTGTTATATATATTATTATTTAAGTTATTATTTGTATTTAATTTTCTCATATCCTCAATTAAATTATAAGGGTTATATACATCTTTAATAAAATTTTGATTTAAAGTTTTTCTTAAAGGTATCTCTGGATTTCCTTTATATTTTTTTGCTTGCTCTAAAATATCTTTTTTAAAAGTAGGGCTATTTTTCATATATTGGCTATCGTCTATAAATTTTCTTAAACCACCTTTTCCATTAGTCATATTTTTTAAGCTATTTAATATTGCTGGGCTTGTAGATGGATTTTTTGCAATACTACTACCGTATATATCTGGAGCTACTAATGCAGCTTTTCTAATAGTATTTTGGTTTATTTTAGGGTTTTCTAAGGCTGCTTTTCTCTTTTCATCAATAATAGAATTTTTCTTATCTGGACGCCAGTTAGGTTTAAATAGAGCATTCAAATTGCTATCAGAAATATTTGGGTTTTTATATGCTGCATTTCTAACATTAGGTAAATTATCTTTAGACAACTTATCTACAATTTCTTGTGGCGTATTTGGGTTTGAAGCAATACCCTCTCTAATGCAAGAATCTGGGTTATCTGCATTATATTTAAGCAATTCTGGACTTATACAAGGATTTGACATAAATTTTTTATTAAAATCACAATCTTCAACAAGCCCATTCGTTACATTATCTAACATATATGGTTGTAAATTATCGTTTTCTAACAAGTTTTCTCTAACATTATCTGTATCTTTAGATAATCTATCCATAATATTTTCATCTATTGCTTTATTTTTTGCTAAAGATTTTCTAACATTTTCTGATTTATCTTTACTCAACTTCTCTAAATCTTTTTGAGATAAAGATGGATTTTCAGCAACAGCTACACGTTTTTTTTCATCTTGAGAATTTACTGCTTTTTCTAAAATTTCAATAGGAGTAGAAGGATTTTTTAACACTTCTGTCCCTACTGGAGTATTTGCAAGGCGTTCTAACTCATCTTTTGCAGTATTTGGATTAGTTGCAATATATTCTAAAATTTCTTCATCAGCCGGAAATCCATTTTTGATACCGTCAAAATAATTGTTAGTAATAGGGTTTTCAATAACTTCTTCTTTTTTATCATTATTTTTTTTGATGTTTTCAATAACTGTATCTGTAGCAAGGGGAACTAACGCAAGAGAAGTGCCTAAAAGAGCAGCAGCTGCTAATTTTTTCTTTAAACTCATATTTTTTTTATTATTTATAGGAGAGTTCGTATTACTATTTTTAGTAGTAAGTTTTTCAGCTTCTTTTGTATCCTTTTCTTTTAATGTTTTTTCTTCATCATTTTCTATATTTTCATTACTTAATTCCTCTGTTTCTTTTTCAGTATCGTTAATATTACTATCTTCTTTGATATTTTCTTCTGATTCATTATTTTCTTCTTTTTTTGTATATTTATCAATGATACTTGATACATCTTTTTTCTGAAAACCAGCAACTACGTAACCATCAAAAAGTTGATATACTGTAGGTGTCAAATATTTTTTACTTGCCATAGATAAAACGTAATCTATATCTTTTGATGGGACAATTAATGCTGCTGCGTGTTCTTTTCCAGAAGAGGCAATAGTTGGGATAAGGTCGTTTTCTATAATTTTATCCCATATTTCAGATGATTTTTTTCCATAAGATGACTTAAGTGCGTAAGTAATATAATTAGTGTTATTTATAGTATCGTGCATATTAAAACGTAAAGAATTTTTTAAATTTCCCTTATCCATACTTTCTGTTTTAATGCCAAATTTATTAAAACTTTTTGAAATTATTTCAGAAAATTCCTTATCGTTTCCAAATAAAGCCATAAATTTCTCCCTACTAATTAAAATAATACTTTAGCAAAGTTAAATCAATACATTAAAGGAAGCTATTTATTGTCTAATGTATTATTTGCAGAAATACCTTTTTGCTTTTCTTTTATAGAAGTAGTTACTGTATCAATAATATTACCATCAACATCAATTACTTTTAGAGTATATTCATCATTATTTCGTGTAAGAACACAATAATGGTGTTTCTGCTCTCTTACTTCTTTATATGGATTATGGCGAGTAACTGGATATAAAGGTGCTCCACCACCAGCAGTAACAACGTATTGAGTTCCTTTATATAAAGAGCGTTCATAACTATGGACATGGGCACAAAAAACGAAAAGCACATTATATTTTTCAAATAATTCTGTTAAATACGGAGCATCATACGGTTCGTATTTTCCAGAAGTAAAAAGTGGCAAATGAAGAGATACTACAATAGGCTTATCTTTATTTGATTCTAAATCATCTTTTAGCCATTGGAGTTGTGTCTCTTCAACAGGAGAAAATACATCTATTACATCTAAAACTATAAAATGAAGTCCACTTCTATCAAAAGAATAATAAGTTTTTCCATTAGGTAAATCAAAAAACATATCGTAATAAAATAAATCGTCTTCGTGATTGCCTCTTGTTGGATAATATTCAGCATCGTCCCATACTTTATAATCAATTATAGTTTGATGTAAAAAATGTAGTGGATTATGGCTGTTTGAAGCAACATCACCAGTAAAAAGAACCATTTCTGGATTTTCTTTATCAATCATTTTTGCTATTTTATTATGAGTAATATAACTTGACCTAACATCGCCATATATTACTATTTTTTCAAAATCTTTATTATTTGGATCAAAAACTAACTTGTGCCTACATATAAAATAAGATAATAGTAAAAATATTATAAAAATTATAGAAAGAACTCCTATAATAATTCCAAAAATTTTCATATTTTTCATAGCTTATTTTCCTCTTTCATTTTAATTGAAGTTGAAACAGTATCAATTATATTTTCATCTATATCTTTTACTGTAAGGGTGTATATATCATTATCATTAGTTAATATACAATAGTGGTGTTTTTGATGACGGATAATTTGATATGGGTTTTCATGGGTTGGTCTATATAAAGGTGCTCCACCACCTGCAGTAACAATAAAATGTGTTCCTTTATATAAAGAATGTTCGTAACAATGAACGTGAGCAGAAAATACAAATAAAACATTATATTTTTCTATTAACTCTAAAAGATTTTTATTATCGTATGGATAATAATGTCCTGATGTAAAAAGAGGCAAATGGAGAGATATAGAAATTGGCATATTTTTATGTTCTTCTAAATCTTTAATAAGCCAGTCAAATTGCTCTTTATCTATATCTTTACTACCATCAATAACATCTAATACAATAAAGTGCATATTATTTCTATTAAAGGAATAATAAGTTTTACCATTAGGCAAATCAAAAAATAGTTTATAATATAATAAATCATCTTCGTGGTTACCACGAGTAGGGTAATACTCAATATTTTTCCATATTTTATATTCAATCATACCTTGATGTAAAAAATGTATAAAATTATGGCTATTTGAAGCAACATCTCCAGTAAAAAGAACCATATCAGGCTTTTCTTTAACTATTAATTTTGATACTTTATTGTGAATTTTAT
>JAZSQT010000155.1:0-30095 GCA_045538075.1 Mucispirillaceae bacterium | reverse complement strand
TTAAGAAATTTTGAAGAACAATTAAAGGCAAAAAAGGACTATATTTCGCAACTTTCAAACGAGATAGATAATTTATCAAATACTATTGAAAACGTTGAAAATGAGGCTATTTGTGGCTCTTGTGGACAAAAATTACCTATTGAACGAATTGAAGAAATTAAGCAAAAACTTATTAATGAAAGAAATAGTAAATTAGATTTATTAGATAGTACAATTAACTTTACTGAAGATTTAGAAAAGAATATTGAAACTTTTGATGTAAACATTGAAGAAACACAAGAAGTAATTGATTTAAGAAAACAAGTTACAGAATTAGAACAACAACTAATTAACTTAGATAATCAAAATAAAGAAGATGATGTTTTTGATATTGAAACTGAAATTGACTTCTTAAAAGGAGAATTAGAAGAAGTAAATAAGCAATTATATACTAAGTCTATTAAAGAAAGACTAGAAGTTGAATTATCTGAAAATAGACAAAAATTACTTACTTTAAGTCAAGACTTTACAAATAACGCTAAAGCCGAAGAAGAACTACAAAACTATTTCAAATTAGTAGAAGTAGAATATGATAAAGCAGTAAAACAAGCATTTGGAGAAGAAATCAGTTTCAAATTCTTTACTCTTAAAAAAGATGGAGATTATAACCAAGATTGTATTATTAGAAGAGATATAAAAGGTATTCTTACTTCTTATTATGAAATGTCTTTAGGTGAAAGATTAAAAACTGACTTAATGACAAGTCTAGGTTTTCAAAAGTTATTAGGTGTTGAACTACCTATTTGGGTTGACAATGCACAAGATATGACCGATGAAGTTCCAACTTGTGAAAATCAAATTATTATATTAAACACAAGTAAAACACAAAATAATTTAAAAGGAGAATATATCAATGGAAAATAATAAAAGTATTATGGCAAGAGCCAATTTAGATATACAAAACTTAACTGCAGAGCAACAATTAGTAGTACCATTTTACGATACTTATGTTGCAATGTATCCTAATGTAGATAAAACAACTGCATTTAGAGTTGCTATGAACTTTGCTTATGAACTTGCAAAGACAAAAAATAAAGCTGGTTTTCCAGCAATTCAAGTATGTACACCACAAAGTATTAGAGTTGCTTTTGATGAAGTAATTAAATATGGTTTAGACTTATCATTACAACAAGCCGTACCTATTATTTATCAAGATACATTAAAAATTCAAATGGAATACTTTGGTTGGCAAAAGATATTAAAAGACTTTTATCCAAATTCTGAAATCGTTGCTAATGTAGTGTACGAAGGCGAACCTTTTGTAATGGACAGATTACCTAACGGAAGATTTAACTTCAAACATACACCGAATGTAATAGCAAGAAAAAAAGGTGTTATAAGTGGTGCTTACTTTGAATGTAGAATAAAGACTTTAAGAAATAAGACTACTAAGATTACATATCCAGATGGAAGAATTGAAGAAAACGCATATAGTTATTATGACTATGAAGTTATTGGAACAGACTATATGACTTATGATGAAATTAAAAAATCTTGGGCTAAGTCTAAAAACGGACCAGCAGTACACAATGAACACCCTCACGAAATGGCAAAGAAAACAGTTATTAATCGTGGTTGTAAAGCATTAATCAAAACTGCCGACTCATTTAATAGTATGGTTATTGTTGATTCAGAAGATTATGCAGTACAAGAAGAACAATTTGCATATACAATTCCAGCAGATATGTCAAGCGAAAATTTCCAACAAGAAAAGGAAAAAATCCTTGAACAAATTAAACAACGTGAAAACGAACAAGCAAATTTAGAATCAGACACAACAAATATTTATGCTGGTGAGCCTACAATTACTGATGATGGTATGATGTATTATGAAGGTTGTCAAGTTGATGGAGAAGTATATCAAGAACCACAACAAGAAGTACAAGAACAACCAGTAATTGATGATGGTTGGTTTGAATTACCTTATAGAGATTACAAAGATAATAAAGATTTATACGAAGTTGATAAAGAATATAATGAAAACGGCTTTGCTAGAGGTTATAATTCAACAACTAAAAATATAAGAGTGCGTAGAAAATAGATTTTAAAGCCTAAAAAGGCACTAAATTTGAAACTTTGCCCCCTTTGGTGATAAGTTACTAAGGGGGTGGGGTTAAAATCAAAAAATATACTAAATATAAAGGAGAATAATTATGAATTTTATTAAAGAAAAAAGAGAAAAATTAGGATTTAAACAAAACGATTTTGTCAAAGAAGCAAATTTACAAATATCACGTTCTACATACGCTCGATATGAACGAGAAAATTTTAAGGATTTAAGATTAGGTGATTTGCAAAATATAGTAAGTTATTTTTATCCAAACTTAGCATTAAGCATTCTTGATATTATTGAATTTTATGCAACTAATGAAGAAGAACTACTAAAACCTAGAGAAAAAGTAGTAGAAGAAATAGTTAATAACAATAATGAATACTACGAAGAAAGAATTGCTGAGTTAGAAAAAGAACTTCAAATTTATCAAGCAGGATTTAATGATTGCAGGCAAGATGTTAAATATTACGAAGAAGAAAACGAAAGATTAAACGAAGAGTTAAGAAAATACAAAGAAGCACTAAAAAACGTTGCTAATTGCTTATAAAATCATAGCAAGCGTTTTGACTTTTAATTAAAATAGTGGTATAATATTAGTAAAAGGAGACAACAATGAATAAATCCGATAGATTATACAACGAACATATTGTAATACAAGGTTGGATGAGTAGTGCTTTAGGGTTGAAAGGAAATGACCTACTATTATTTGCATTGATATATGGTTTTTCACAAGATGGAGAAAGTTATTTCTATGGGAGAAGAAGTTATATAAAACATTGGTTAGGTGTTTCATTACCAACCGTAGATAGTGCTTGTCAATCGTTATTGGAAAAAGATTTAATCATTAAAGAAACTAACACAATAAATGGAATGATATACAACAAGTATAAAGTCAATTTAGAAGTAGTAAATGAGGTGTTAAAAAACTTTATAGGGTGTAAAGAAATTTTATACCCCTGTAAAAAAACTTTACACATAGATAATATAGATAATAATTTAGATATTAAAGAAAGAAAATATAAAAAGAAAGAAAAAGATGAAGAAAAGTTAGAGAAAGCAAGACTATTATTGAATCATTGGAATAGTAAAAAGATAATAGTTCATAAAGATACCTCATCGTTATTGGAAGATATAGTTAAGATTAAAGATAATAATTGTAAAGACTATTCTTATGACGAACTTTGTATGTTTATAGATAGATATGCAACTATACTTAATGATAAAAGCTATTTCTTTGAATACAAGTGGAGTTTAAAAGATTTCTTAAAACAAAAAAATGCTATGCCTACATTTGCAGATGATGGTAGCAAGTGGAATGATTACTTAAATAGAAAAAAGACTACCAACTACGGTAGCAAGCAAGTTAAAGATGTGCCAGAATGGTACGATGAATATATTGATGGTCTTAATAAAAAAGAAAATCAACAAGACAACAAAAACAAAGAATATAGTCAACAAGAATTAGAGGACTTATTCAAATTTAAAAAAATAATAGGAGAATATATATAATATGTCAGAAAACAATATAGAAAAATTATTTGTAGAAAGTTGCATAGTAAGCAAAATACCTACCTACTTAGATATAGTTAAGAATAGTAATATGTCAAAAGAAGATTGGGAAAAATACAAACAATCAATACTAAAAGAAATTGAAGAAGCAGACAAGTACTTTGAAGAAAAGAAACCTATTTTAACTGATGAAGAAAGAGAATATTTAAGCGTTGTTATTAAACCATTTAGAAAAGAAATCAAATATATTGTAAAATTAGAAGATTGTTTATCTTATGAATTTATAAAAATACGTCTTAAAAATAGTGACGCTATGTTTTTTCCTAATTTTCCAAGTGATACTAAGTATAAAGGAATGGAAATTAATATACCATACACTTTAGAAGAACTGGGGTTATAAAATGCTAACAAAAGAAGAAAGAGTAGAAATAAGAGTAGAAATGTTAAGAAAAGGAGTAAAACCAAGTTATTTATGTGAAAAAATAGGTGTTAAGCCATCAACGTTGAGAAATTACTTAAATGGTTGGTTAAAAAGTAGTCCAAAAATAGAGAAATATCTAAGAGAAAATGGTTATATAAAAAATGATAATTAAGTGCATATCAACTGGAAGCAAAGGAAACTGTTATTTATTAGAAAATTCTAAAAACGAAACATTGATTATAGAATTAGGCATTAGGCAAGAAGATATATTTAAGAATATTAAAGAAATATCAAAAGTAGTAGGAGCAATTTATACGCATAATCACGGAGACCACAACTTAAAGGTATCTAAAGGAAAAAAGAATAGTGATGTAATGCGAGAATGGGGAATAAATGTGCGAGGTATTGATAATGCAAAATTAGGTGAAAAAATAAAAATGGGTGATTTCACAATAACACCAGTACCAGCAGACCACGACGTACCTTGTCATAGTTACTTGATACAATGCGAAGGAAAAAATATATTATTTGCAACAGACACTAGAAGATTAGTCCATTTAAAAGGCATTGAGATACAATATTTCATAGTTGAAGTAAATTATATAGAAGCAATAATGAATGAAATGTTAGAACAATTTGAAGAAGAAACTGATTTAGATGTACAAGCTATAAATACATATAATAAGCATTTATCACTAGAAACGCTATGTAGTTATTTTGATAGTACGGAGTACCGACCTAAAAAGATATTCACAATACACGGTAGTGGGCGAAAGTGGTTTGACTTAAAGAAAACGAAAAAGGCATTAGAAAAGTATGTAGAGAGTAAAGAAAATATAAAAGTAGTGAAAGGTGGAGATGTATATGTTATATGAAGAAATGTGTAAGATTACAATATTAAATTGCAAATGGGGTTTAAATAATTACACAAATCAGAAGTTTTTACAATGTAGAGGGATAATAACAATAAGAAGCAATAACTACACATTAAGTAAAAGCAAATTTAATACAATGCAACAAAGAGTGGATTTGTATGGAGATGAAAAAGAATTAACAAAATTGCAATATGCCTTACAAGAAAAACTTGATAAAGGTAGAAAAGCAATTTCAATATATTGTGATTTACACCTTAATTATGCACCATCATATAATCCAAAAACTAAAGAAAATAAAATATTTATAAAATTTGTTTGTTGCGATTATAAATTTTGTGACTCTAAGAGAAGTTATCTAAAAAAAGCAAAAATTGATGAAAAATGTGGTTATGCTAAAATATTATTGTTAGAACAAGAATTAGAAAAAGAAAAGAAAAAAGAAAAACTACTTGTAGTAGCCGAAAAAAAGAAAAAAAAGGTAAAGAAAGATAAACTAAACGTTGCAAAACAAAAGAACTATGAAATGCAAGTTGTAGATGATATTGATGACAACGAGTTATTAGATGATGTAATTGATAATGATATTGTAGATGATGTTCCAGAAGAAGTTATAGAAAAGCCAAAGGCTAAGAATACATTTGGAAACATATTTGGTGATACAAAATGGTAATAATACAAGATACAAGAGAAAAAGAGGGTAAAAAGGACCATATACTACAAGGATTTGAAAAATTAGGAGTAAAAGTAATACGCAAAACGCTAAAATATGGTGATTATATGATTTATGGCAAAGAATATATAAGTGTAGATATAAAGCAAGATGTTATGGAGATAGTAAATAACTATACGACTCAACATAAGAGATTTCAAGCCGAATGTAAAAATGCACAAAAGCACGGTGTAAAACTTATATTCCTAATTGAAGAACCATACAAGAGTATTTATTCACTTAAGTATTGGAAGTGTAGAAAATATCGTTGGAAAGTAGTAAATGGCAAAAGAACAAGAGAACCATATACAAAGATGAGTGGAGAAACATTAATGAAAGGTTTACTTACTATGCAAAGTAGATATGGTTGCGAGTTTAGATTTTGTAAGAAAGAAGATAGCCCTTACGAGATAATGAAAATATTATTAGAGGAGAAGTAATATAATGGTTTATTATAAATTACTAGATGAAGATTATGATGAGGAATTTATATGGAAATGGCAAGGTGAATTTTCCAAATTATTGACACAAAAAGGTGCAACAGTTACCATCAAATACTATACAAAGGAAGAAGATGGATATTTATATGAGGTTTATAAAAATACCAAAACAGGTCTTACTTGCAATTCTTGTAAAGGTAAAATCTTGTTTAAAAGCGATTGCGTATTTGATGTAGTTGAAGTTTGTGGAGAAAAAGGTCATTTAATAGAAACAAAAGAAGGGCAATTTTATAAACCAATCAAAAAGCAAAATGATAGTTTTGTTGTAAAATATGATGTATGTGTACGTTTTTCTAATATTAAAGCACTATATATGAAAGACTATTATGGAAATTATTTAAAATATTGGGATATATCTTTGGAAGAAAAAGTAAATGATAAAAACTAATGAATATTTAATATTTGATAAAGAAGAATTAAAACTAAAGAAAATTACTGGTCATAGGTTTTCTGAACTAAGTGGAAAAGATGGTTTTAGAACTAAAGGTGATTGTTTAGTAAATATGTTCCTTAACATTAAAGAGCAAATAGACCCATATTACAAGTTAAGAGGAAATATAGCAGAAAAAATCGCACATAATTATTTATGCAAAAAATATCCATCAATAAAATGGAGATACCATACTACTGAAGGTGAAAACTATGATATGTTTAAAGAAGATAAAAACTTTGGTGGAGTAATAGACATAGATGGAAACGATTATCAATTAATTGTAGAAGTAAAGGGCAAATCACTTAAAGACAAAAAATGGATAATAGAAAAAGGCAACATAGGTGAAGAATGGCAAGCACTATATTATGGTTGTCAAAAGCAAGCGAGAAATGTATTAATGGTGTATGTATTCTTTCCCGAAGATATAGAGCAAAGTATAAAAGATAAAAAGCCATTTAATATAGAAAAAGTAGATATACAAGAAAAAGAACTTGAAATAGACTATGGTATGATAGATTGGTATAAAGATTATTGTCTATCTTACCGAGATGAATGTTTCGAAAATAAAAGAATACCACTTAGTGATATAAGTCCTAAGAAATTAATAGAACTGAAGTTGATATAAGGAGAAAAAATAATGAGAAAAATTATAGTTATATTTTTAATGTTAGTTATGTGTTTTACAGTTAGTGGTTGTAATTGCACAGACTGTGATGGTTGTTATGGTAATAAAACAACATTTGATTTTACTATGACTTACGAAGATGCTTATGTAAAAATTAAAGATGAATGGGTACACGTTAGCGTAAAACAATGGAATGATTACGAAGGTGAACAAATCCAATTATTACTTTATGATGGAACTGTTATTTTAACAAGTATTCACAATTGTATTCTATACAGTGGTGAATTACCAGAGGTGGAATAATGAACGATGTGTTATGGGATATATTTTGGTTTATGTTAATTATATTATTTGCTTTTTGTGCAACATTTTTAATTTTTGGTATAGTAATTGGAATAATAAATATATGCAAAGATGGTAAACCAAAGAAAAAATATTATTTAATAAAATATGAATTTTATTGTAAGCGCGAAATCATAATGAAAGCTCAAAGTCCTTTAAAAGCAAGACTTAAATTTCAAAGAGAATATCCTAGCTATGATGTGATTTCAATAGAGGAGATAGAAGATGAATAGTGTACAATTAATAGGAAGAATAAGTACAGATTTAGTATTAAAAGAAGGGCAAAAAGGAGCAAAATATTGTCCGTTTACAATAGCAGTAAAAAGAGCAAGAGCAACACAAAACCTAGAACAAGACACAGATTTTATACCTTGCATAGCATTTGGAAAAACCGCAGAAGTTTTATGTGGTTATAAGAAGAAAGGCAATATGGTAGGTGTTGTTGGAGAATTAAATATAAACGAAATAAAAACTGAAAATGGAAGAAAATACTTTACAGAAGTAACGGTTCGAGAAATAGACTTTATTTTGAATGAAAACAAGGGGTCTTAGTAACTTATCAAGTTTTGTTTAAAAACGCAAATTTGGTACGTTTTTAAGGCTCAAAATAGAAAATAGGAGATAAATATGGGAATGAACAAATTTAAGAGTGCATTAGCGAAGAGAATGTTAAGTGCATTAAAAGATTTAGGTGTAGAAAGCATACAATGGGTAAGAGATGTAAGGTTTTCAAGTGAAGGAAGAGATGAATACTTATTGTATATGTATAATGAAAAAATAGAAAAACCTAAAAGAGAATTAAAGTTAGAAGGATATAAAGGAATCTTATGGTGTGTAGATGGAAGTGAGAGTAGAAACTTTGAAGAGTTATTTAAAGTATTAGAAAAAGTCTTACTAACTGAAGATTGTGTAATATATCCAATAGAAGAAGTAATAAAGGTGGTATCGTAAAATGGAAGAAAGAAATCCAACAAATTTAAAAGAAAAATGGGTAGTATTTAGAAATACACCAGATGGAATAGATTATTTATTTGATATAAGTTGTAATAGTAAAATACATACAACTTGTTATATAGAGAACGCAATGGCATTTCCAACTAAAGAAACTGCAAAGAAAATGCAAGATGTATTAGAAGAAATGTCGGAAGATTGGTATGGTACGGGTGTAGCAAGATTAATCACATCAATGGAAGTAGCAAAAGATTAGGAAAGGAGGAAAAGTAGAATGGCTAAGAAACAAAAATTATTTGACACAAGCAAAAATCCAATGTTAATTTGTTGTGAATGTGGCAAAGAGGGAGAAATCGTAATTGGACCTTATGGAAAAGGAAGATGTAATCAATGTATTGCAAAATCAAATAAACCTAACCCACAACAAAATAAACCGTTTGTTTATGATGGTAAAGTTGGCAAAATTCAAAATGATGTATTACAATAAGAAAGAGGTAAGTTAGAATGGAAAATGTAGAAAATTTAGTTGAATTAGAATTTGGTGTTGAACAAGAAGTAGCAGATAATTACTTAAAGTTCAAGACAGACATTATTGAATTAATTGAATACTTAAAAGGGCAAATTAGTAATTATAGAAAGCATTATGCAACTGAAGTAGAACCACAATTATTAGCCTTAAAAGAACTAGCAGAAAACCACGCAGATGATGAATTATTAGTAAAATATGCAACTGAAAAGTTAGAAAACGCAGGTAAAAATGGATTCTCAAGAGAAGCATACGAAGAAAAACTAAGAAAGATGGAAAACAAACTATCAAATTATGAAAGAGTATATAATGAATACTTTACAGAAACTATTATTGATGGTAAGGCATATCCATTAGAAAAAACGTTAAATTATTGTGAAATTGCGAAAATATTAACTGATAATGATGAATAATTCTACAAATAACGTAGAGAAAACAAATCAAATAATAAAAAAAGGGGCAAGGATTACATTTCGTAATCTCCCCTTTATAATCATAATAATATTAACGTTTATATTAGTAGGGTTAACTGAACTAATAAAGTCTGGATTTAATTGGGAAGTCTTTACAACATCTAATTACTGGTTTAATATAGTATTAGTATCAGCAAGTGGATTTTTAATAGCAATAGCTTCTACAATAATGAAAGCAAACTCAATAAGAGATAAAGACAAAGAAGGTAAATTTAAAGAAGCAAATAATGCAATAGCAAAAGTCACACCTAATATACAAAATACAGACATAGATGACTTTTTAGAAGAAGTAAATAGAGGAAGAAAGACAAAAGCATATAAGCAACAACTAGAAAAAAAGTTAAGTAGAATAGAAAAAATGATGACTACTAACCACGAGATAGAGTATGTAGAATTTAAGAGTAAAAATAACTTACTTGAAAAGGAAATGCGACAAAACTATGAAACTGATGAAGAATATTTTGAGCAATATTATATACATACACTAAAAGCAGTTAAAGGTTGTAGTTCAATAGTACAAAAGAAAGTGTTGTGTATACTTAAATTAAATGCACTATACATAGATTTGAATATTGACAAGTTAGTAGTTAAATATACTAGAATAACAAGAAAATTTATCAATGTAGGTACAACAAGTAATGTAGATGATGGATTACCTAATAAGGCAAGTTTAGTATTAGTAAATGGTCTATTACCTAGAATATTATTAACACTAAGTATTACTACTACTCTACTTACATTTACACTTGATATTCAAGAATTATCTTGGTTATCTATATTTCCTATTCTAGTTAAGTGCTTAAGCCTATTAACAAACTTTATCAATGGTTATATATTTGCACCAGTATATGTAGAGCAAGTATATCTAGACTTACTATATGTTAAGATTTATTGGTTAACTTTATTTAATGATTGGTCAAAAAAAAGAGGGCTAAAAAACTAGCCCTTTTTTAATTTAAGATACTTTTTATCTTTGTTGGTGGACCAAGGTAAATACCAGCCCTTTTTTATTTAGATTCTTCATACTCTTTAAGAGTTTTAAGCATATCTTGTTTTTGAATATACTTATCTTCTTTTTTGAGTTCTTCTTTATAATCTTGATAGAAGAAATTACCGATAGTAAAGCAAGCAACTATAACAATAACTACAATTTCAAGATTAATGATTTGGTCTTTAGCACATTCAAGAATAAATATAAGTAATACGCACCATAGGGCATTTTTACAAAAAGTAAATGCCTTTTTTATTTTAACGTTTCGTACAGTATTATTCATAAAGTCCTTTAATTGTGAACTAAACTTAAATGCTAATACAACTATAAAGAATAAACCTAAGATAGTGAACTTTTTAGCGTTAGGCACTGTTGACTTGAAAATATCAAACTTCCATAACACAATGATTAAAGGTACAATGTAAGTAATAACTATACTAGCAAGAAGATAAGTTAATTTCTTCTTATTAAAAGTTTTATTATTTTCCATAATTATTTACAAGTTCATCAACTAAGTTGTCGTATTGACCTTTTTCTTCTTTAGTTGCTTGTTCGTGAACTGCCTTTTCTACTTCTTTCTTGATTTCTTCAACTACATCAGTTTGTGCAATATTTGTAGGTTTAACTTCAGTAGGTATATTAAATAACTTTAATGCGTATTCTTTTGCATTTCCATTAGTCTTAGCATTTTGAATTAGTAAGGCAATAATACCACCTAACTTTTCAAGAGTATTTGCATATTCTTTATTTTGTTCTTTTAATTCAACTACTAAAGATTTAAGTTCTGCAATTTCTTTATCAGTTTTTTCTTGGTTTTCGTTAAATGCCTTAGTAATAGTCTTGTTTTTAGCAACTGCGTCAATAGCCTTAACTTTAGCGTTCTTAATCCATTTCATTGCTAAAGGAACAAAAATGGCATTAAATGCTACAATAATGTATTTTAAAATCTCAGTAATTCCTACTTCCCTACTCCACTCAATAAATGTTGTATATAAATCCTTAATCATATTATAAAATTCCTCCTTCTCGTGTTTCTTCTTTTAAAGCGTTTATGATTTCTAATAATCGGTTAGTCTTATTTTCTAAGTCTTGTCTTAAGTTTTTGTTTTCTTCAGTAAGTTGCTCTATACGTTGTTCGTAAGACTCTAGTAAGGTTTTAATAGTAAATACTTGTTTAGTATCTTCATCATATAATTCAAATTCTAAAATATCACGAGGTTTTAAAACGTTGTTAGCGTTATAAGTTGGTATTTTTTGATAATTAGGATTTGTAAAATGGTTTTTATTCAACATTAACTTCATATACTCAATTCCTTTCTTAAAAATTAATCGTGTGAGAAGATGAGATGAATAAATACCTTACTATTTTATTTCAAACGCTCTCACAACAAGTTTTCGCCTTTATTATATATCAAAGTAATAAATATGTCAAGAGAAAAAACACAAGTAATCAAAAAACTACTTGTGTCTATATATATTAACATTTCCAAACAATATCAACAATACAATCAGTACAATCCCAAGTGTCATAACATATAGAATCTCTAGCCATTGTTAGGTGACCATCAACTCTAATTAAAAAAGTACCATAAGGGTGTTTATCCAAAAATTCTTTAATTGTCTTACCTTGATATTCTTCTATGCGAGTAAAACCAAATACATAATCTAGTAGAAACTTATAACAACACACACATAAATATTCGCAATCAAAAAGACTTGCCACTTCTTTCAATTTTCTTTCTACATCATAGTAATCTAATTTAGTCGCATTAGTAATGGCACGACAGACACAGTCTAATTCTATGTTGCCTAACCAAGAGGATTTAAATTTAAAAATTTATACCCTGCCATTTTTTATCACCTTCTTTAATTAAAAACTTTGTTTTCCACCCATAGCAATTTCGTATAACATAACTTGGATTTTTTCTTCTGGAGAAATCATTGAGTCTGGTTCTTCTAAGATAGCCTTAGCCATAGCAAGATAAGTATGAGGTTCATTAGCAACAGACTTGAATAACTTAATCATTAATAGATAGATAGCATAAAATTCTTCTTCAGTGTATACCATAAATGAAACACCCATATTTTTAGCTTTCTTTAAAACTTCTTCTTTAGGTAAGTTAAATCTATCTTTTTCTTTAAGTTTCTTAGTCCATTTTTCTAAGTCTTTGTGGTACATACGTTTTAACTCTTCCATTGAGTGTCCATCTCTACCACCATAGTAGTTATAATCACTACGCATATCACGTTCTGAACCATAATAATTTTTATCCATCATATCACTAGAACGATAATCTCTATAATCTCTTGAATCGTAGCCTCTATAATCACTTCCTCGGTAATCTCCACCACGAGAGTCATATCCTCTAGCGTAATCACTTCCTCTATGGTCTCTATATTCTTCTCTAGAACCATAATCGCTTCTTTCATCACGTTTTGACATCATCATATGTCTTTTCATTAAATAATTCATTATGCTCCTCCTCCATCAGTAGTTGGTGTAATAGGTAATGCTCTTAAGTTATCTGGTTTAGTGCAACATAAATTAGAAAGCAATCTAAATGAACCACTAACAGTGTCAGTAACAACTCTAGTAGCATATCTAGTACGAGACTTAATTTGACAAGCAGTAACTTGTGAACAATTACATTGAACTAAAGGAAAACGAGTTCCACCAATAACAATATTAACAAGTGCATTAATTGTAGTTGAATCTGGTATTGATTGAGCAACTACGATACAAACCTTACAACCGTTTAAATATCCAACACCAGTAGTTGTAGTTGTATCTGGTAAAGTAATATCTAAAGAGTTTGTTGTAGGGTCAAACAAAACGGATTCGCTTAGTACCAACGAACGGCACAAACGGCAAACAGTTTTACAACTCATAATAATAAAATTCCTTTCTTAAAAATAGAAAAGAGTATAGGCTGACCTACACTCTTCATATAATAATCAACCATTTGAAATGGGAAATAAGATAGTTATGCTATATTAAAATCCACCAGAGCAACAGTTGTTGTTAGTGTATCCAAATACGCTTTGATATGGTGAGCAAGTAATATATGCAGGTTTTGCACAAGGTTTTAATTCACTTAATAAATATTGGTTGCTTTCAAAAGTGTTAATACGACTTTCTGCAGTAGCAAGTTTTCTATTTAAAGTGTCAATCTTGTCACTAGTGTACATATCAATAATGCGTTGAGTATTAGCGTTAGCGTTAGTGATAATATCGGCAGTTTGTTTAGCAATATTATAGTTTACACCATCAATTGCACGACCTGTCGCACAGCAACATTCAGCAATTTCTTTAGAGATTCCATTGAATCCCATTTGATTTTGGTAACCTAAAGTACAGATAGCGTTATCTACACCGTGGAAACCAGTAAGTAATTGAGTGTTAAGACCAGCAAATCCTTGGTTAATCCAGTTTTGCATACTTGCTTGACCTAATTTGATGTCATTTAAAGAGCCTAAAACAGCAGAATTGTTAAAGCCAGAAGCAACATCATTAGTAGTAGCAACTTTACCTAATTCGTAGCCAAGTAATTCAGAGCCACCGTAACCAAAGCCACGACCACCAAATCCACCTCCGAAGCCTCCACCGAAGCCTCCACCCCAGCCACCAAATACTAGAGCAAGAGCAATTAAGCCCCACCAGTCATTACCAAAACCAGAGTTTCCATTATTACTATCTCTACCAATAGCATAACCTTCAGCAAAATTGTTTTCAGACATAAAGTTTTCTCCTTTCATATAGTTAATAAATTTTTAAATATGTATATAGAGTTGTATGTCGACCTACAACCTAATACCACGTTTTTGAAACATCTCAATAATAGGGTTAATATTGATGTTATTTTGTTTAGCAAACTGAAGTGCGTATTCTTTAGAAGATAAACCACTTTGTTGCATTTGATTTAAAACCACTTGAAGTTGTGGATTATTATTAATCATATTTTGAAATATTTGTTGTGGGTTATTACCCATACCAATTATTTGAGAGAACACGTTATATAAATTATTAGGTATATTATTATTCATAAGCACTACTCCTTAGGTGTAGTATTTTGAGGTTGCACTAAAGTATTGACTACTTGAGTAAGTTGAGAGATTTGATTTTGTAAATTAGCAAAGTCAGTCTTAGATACATAGTTATTAGTTTCTTGTTCTGCTTTAGTAACTATATAATCTTCCATAATGTACTTACCCATATTGTCTGCTTTTTTAATAAATAAATGACTACTATTATTATCCATTAAGTAAGCAGTTTGCATAGGCGATACAATAAATGCTCGTGCCTCATCTATTCCATTAACAAACGAAAATATCGTTTTACTTAAATTGTTTTGTTGATAACCATAATTTTGTTGTGACATATAAGAGTTATAGCCATATCCATTAGGGTTGTAATAATTGTTGTTGTAATTCATATTGTTTACCTCGTTTCATTTTTCTTATGAGCAAAAGGTAACACCAAGAAAAATTTTTTCGACCACGATAATCACAAACAATAAAACATATATAAAATCAAATGAGAAGAATTTTGAATTTAGATAAAAGAATGTGTTACCCTTTGCACACTAACATTTTATCGTTAATTAGGTATAAAAAAAAGACCACATAGGGTCTAAATGTGAAAAAAGACATTGATTTCTCAATGCCTCTTTTATAAATTCATTTTTCTTTTACTTCTTCGTAGTGATTCTTTTATGGTTTTTTCTTCTACATATTCGATACTTGCTATTTCTCTTACTTTAAGTTTATCTATATACCTCATAACCATTCGGTTAGTTGCTTCTTGAGTTAGATTTGCTTCAGCACATAGAATTAACAATGTATCTTTATTTCTTAACTTGCTTTCGTATACTATTACTCTTTCTAAGAAAAATTGCAATAGACCACTAATTACAGATATTACTAAAATTAAAAATAAATTACTATAAATAGATAAGTTGTATTTTTTACACATATACAAATAAAGTAATTCAACTATGATTGTGATTATCTTACACCAATTGGTCGACCTAATAGGTTCGTTGTCAAATAAAGTATCAGCGTGAAATTGTTTGTTGAAACATAGACTAATAAACTTATATCCTACAATAAATAACAACATCTCAAAATGTTTATTAAAAATCATAGCAAATAAGAATACTAAAATTATATGCAGAAAGAAAATTGCTCTTCTTTTTGCTAGTTCATAAATAAGTTTAAATGACATTAAAAATCAACTTTTCTGTTTTTTAAAATCTTTTCAATTTCTGCTACCATTTTTAAATCTGGTGCTTTTTTACTAAGTTCTCTTGCTCTGATTTCTTTTAATTCAGAATCAGATTTGCCAAAGAACCAACCATAACTAGAGATTCCCATAAATCCACTCACTCCTATCCAGCTTATTATTAAGAAAATGTGATAATCGCTTTGTACTATCAATAATATTAATGTTGGTGAACTACTAAGTACAACATCTACATCTTTGATAAATAGCATATTTAATTGCCAAATATTCATAAGTATGTAAATAATTATAGGTAGTAATATATTTGTTATTTTCTTATCAAATCTATTTCTTTTTATATTTAAAACAATTGAAAGTGCTATTATTCCTAATTCTAAAATTAGTCCTATTGGTGATATATATTTTTTAACAAAGAACATAGGTATATGAACTAAATTAAATAATAAGAAATTATACCATCTTTCATATTTGAATCTACCCGTAAAAGTAAGAAATAAAATATTTGCAGTAAATACATAAAGAATAAAATTAGTAAGTAATTTCAAATAATCTTTACTATCAATAAATGAACATACTTTCGTAAATGTGTTGTTTTCCATTACAATAGGATACCAAACATTAAAAGTAATTTTTAAAATAACCAGTCCAATTAGAACTGCCCACAACATAATATACAACGTTTTTATTAGTCGTGGTAAATCAACAAACTTTTCAATGAACTTCATTTAACACTCCTCCTATATACTAATATTATACTACATAGTCGGTATTTTTAGAACTAATTTGCACTATTTTATATTGCTAGGCAAAGGCACACAAGACAAATTACCTCAAAGAAAGCAAAATCGTACTTGTGTTCCTTTTCACCTTTCATAATTTCTACAATAAATCCTAGCCAATTCTTTGTAATTGTAAACATACAATATATAATACATAATACTAATACTACTTTATAGAACATATTTATTCTCCTTCTACTATGTAACTTGCAAGTGCTTCCCAATTAGTGTCCCAAGTTTTATAATCTTCAATATAATCCTTAGGAACTTTAATTTCTAATATTTGTTGAGTGCTAGTTGGTGTTGGAAATACAGTAGTACCTAAAGATGGTGGTACAATTGCTTTAAATTCATAATGATATGTATCAGTTAATGAATTCCAATTACCATTAAACTTTAATGCATTATCACCTAAGGAAACAACATTACTAGGTATTACCATACTAAATAATTTAGGGCAAGGATAAAATACACCATTACCAATAGATGTTAGCATACTACCTTCTTGATATATTACACTTGTTAAATTATTGCACTCACTAAAAGCACCAAATTCAATACTCGTTACTGATTTAGGTATTATTATACTTTGTAATAGGTAGCATTGTTTAAATGCGTTGCTACCTATCATTTGTAAAGTTGATGGTAATGTAATGCTTTTTATACTTGTTTTATAAAGAAATGCATTTGCACCAATAGTTGTTACTGGTTTGCTTTCAATATAACTAGGTATAACTACACTTGTATTTTCACCATTGTACTTATCTATTGTAACTTCTTCATTCAAAATTGAATATGTAAAATTTTCTACTGGTTCTTCTAAATACCAAGTCTTATCACCATAATGAATCGCACGAACTTTTTTACCATTTACTGTATTTATTTCTTTTCCATTAATTCTTACAATAGCCATTGAACCACCTACTCAGTTGGAATCGTAATATCTACTGTTCCATCACCATTTTCTGTAACTGTAATTTTGTTTTGTTTTTTATTAAGAGCTTTGTAGATACCACTAGATGTTACTACTGAATTTTGATTATCTGTAATTGTATCATTTTCAGCATTTAAAATTGAATATGGTCCAGTATCCCCTTGTCCACAGAAACTTCCATTATAATATTGCAAGTTAGTTATTTCTCTTCTACTAGCTAATATAGTTTCATCTTTAATTAATACTATATTATCTTCATCACGAGTTAGCACTGCTAAATTCATAGTCACATCAAAAACATTAGTTAAAGCATAAAATGTTATATAACCAGAAGTATCACTAGTATTAACACTCATACCTTTTATAAACATAAGATTTGCAGAACTACCAACAGTAATATAAATTATAGCATTTTTTGCACTAAATAATTTGCTGTATTCAACTAATGTAAAAGTAGGTGTTTCTTCTTGACTAGAGATAGTCTTTTCAATAATTAAAGGTTTTTCAATATTTTGTGCTGATGATAAATTGTCTATATATAAATAAGCTGAAGAAGTATCAGTAGAATTATCGTAATATATACTACAATAAATTTGATATTCTGGGAATTCTACTCCTAATATATATAATTTATTTTTTCCTTCATAAGTATAAAATTCGCCTCGTTCCTTAGTACCACGAACTTTTTCAATTGGGTGCAAATAAAACGTTCTTTTTGATATGCTAGCTCCTTCAGTTGAATATATTGCTATTTTCATTTTTACATTAAAGAAATTTTCTTCAGTTATTTTTTTTCCAGCAAAATTTATAGTTTCATACACAGGAAAGGTACTACCATCTAAAGTGTGTTCTATAATTCCTAAATCAATTATTGGTTCATCATCATCTAATAATTTTACCCATTTATTCTCTTTAAATACCCAATAATTATATTTAAATCCATTTTCAATTTCGCCAAATTCATTATTCATAGAAATTAACTCTAATAAGTTACTATTCTCAGCTCCTATTGGAAGCCCCATTAAAGATGTAACACCCGTATCGTTTATAATGTAATCAGATAATAACAAACCCGAATAACTATGATATATTCTTGTAAATTGTTGTTCTGCTATGTTTGTTGAATGGTTTATTTCATAATAATTATCATTTTTAAGAACAAAAATTACATTAGTGCCAGTCGCATTAGAATATAAGGCATTTACTTGCATACCATTAAAATCATAATATGTAAGTTGGCTAAGTAAATTGTCTATTTCTTCAATAGAAAGACTAGTATTAAAATATACTCTACTTACATTTGTGCTTGAATTACTTACTAATAATGTACCTTCTTTTTTAAAATTTTGCTCGCCTTTAGTTCTATAAATCACATCACTCTTAGGTTCTTCTGGTAGAACATCTACATCAACGATAGCAGAGCCACCTCCACCACCTATGTTTTGCAGAGCCTCGTAAACGCCTCCACTGGATATTAAGTTTTCCGAATTTTCTGTTGGTGTTTGGTCTATTTGTATCGCACTACTTGTAGTTTGGTATCTAATTCGTAATTCTGTACCATAATATTCAAGAAATAAATAAGAAGGATTAAATTCTATAAATTCTGTAAAATAAAAACTAGCAGTGTATGTTCCACCTTCATTTACTTGACCATTGATACTAATTCCATAACCATAAGAAGAAGTATTGTTATTGACATTAGTAGAGAATACATATACATCAATACTTGTTTCACCTAAAGATAATGTTGTTTTATCATTCAAAGGAAGATAAATAGTATTAATTGTTGGTAAAGTATCCGATAATTCAAAATTTACTTTGATTATTGTCTTTCCTTCTTTTAATTTATTAAATTGTTCAGAAGTTATTGTTAGGTTTGCTCTACCTTCATATTGTTCTTGGGTTAATGTACCTAAGTCCATAATATCTGTATATGGTAAATTGTCTGTATTTACATTTTGCTCAACTTCAACTTCTAATAATTGCACTTTCTTTTTAGTGAATATTAGTTTACCACTTATACTAGTACCATTAGGGGTTTTTGTAACAATTGTCATTGTAGAAGTGTGGTCGTTTGGATTATGTAATATTCTTATAAAATAAGATTCATTATCAATTTCTCCACCACGTGCAGACCACAAAAAAATAAAGCAAGGAACTGTTCCATATATATTTTGGTATCTTACTTGTGCGTTAGATAACCAATCATCAGCGTCTCCACCATCTACCGTCATATTAAAAATTTTAGCAGAAATTTCTATGTCTTTATTATTTACATATTCCAATAAAAAATTATAAGCACGTTGTGCTTCAGAGTTAGGAAATGTTGCTATATGACTATTATCTTCATCAATAGTATATGCAAGTTCAAAATCAATTTCCAAAGTTTCAACAGCGTCAACAATAGAAGGTCCTAATGAACCATCTTCACTTGTTAATAGTTGCACCCATTTACCTTTATACACCCAGTAAGTGTATTTATTACCATATTGTTCTTCAAATGGTGTTGTTGAAATTAATGATGATAATATATCATTTTGAGTTCCTATTGAAATTCCACTTAATGAAGGAATCGAAGTTGAATTTATACTATATGGATTATCAAATGTTTGCCATCCGCCATCTGCATTCCCCCAAAAATATTGTATTGTTGCCATATTAGCGAAATTTATGATTGCGATATTTATATCACCTACTGAATGACGACCATCAACTTGTGTATATTTTTTAAAGGCTAATGCATAAGGATAGCTACCATTCATATAAGCTAATACTGGATAAAATTCAAAACCACTTTGTCCTAACGCAGAAGCGTCTATCCAATTTAAATTATTTAGAATATTTTGCACTTTATCTATAGTTAATGCTGTATTAAAATAAATTGACTCTATTGTTCCACTATTAGGAACGGTTGTTCCTTTATATTCTAAAACAATATCTTTATTTTCTTCTTTTAATCTATAAATTGCTTTGTCGTTAATATTAGCTTCATTATAAACAAATGGAGTTGTACTGAATAATGAAGATGTTTTATCATTTTCAGTGCCTACTAAAATTGACCCATCACCACTTAGGTCTAAAAAAGCATTGTCATTTATTTCAATTGGGTTATCAAACGTTTGCCAACCAGCAACTATGCCTTCAACTCCTAAATTAGGTACTAACTCATCTACACCTTTTTGATTAGTCCAATATATTGTCGTATTAAGAACATCAACTAAAGCAAAAGCTCCACTCGTATTAATAACACCTAATATTTTATCAGAAGTAGCTAATAACGCACTAGAATTCATATCACCAGAGTAATAAGTTAAATTATTTAATATCTCTTCAACTTCTTCATCACTTAAATTAGTATTAAAATAAACTTTTTCTACATATCCTTCATTAGGAACAACAGTACCACTCCAACCACTTTGAGGAAGTTTATCAACATCAATAATACCACCACTATCTTTAAGTAATTGGTCTAATGGAGTTTTAGTACCATCTTCATTTTCGTGAGCAATACCATCAGTATAGGCAACAACACCATCTTCAGTTTTTGCTTGTAGAGAACCATATATATTAATTGAACCATCACGGTCTTTAGCCATAAAGCACCTCCTAAGAAATTGTTAGGTTAATATCGCCATAAACCTTATTGGCAGAACGATAAACCTTGCACGCAACACTAGCGTTATAGTAATTAATAATATTAATATTATCTTGTTGAATATAAGGGAAAGAAAGAGGACCACTAACAATAGAGTTAATTGTCATATGAGAAGGGATAACAAAGTATAAATAAGTAGGAGTATCACCTAAAGATATAGAAAGAGAAGAAACTCTATTTTGTTGTAAGAAAGTTTCAATGTTATCGGTACTACCTAAAATTTGACCAAATAATGCAGTACCACTTTCACTTGTTAATGTTTCATCAGTTGAACCACCATAATATTGTCTACCATAAACTTGATAATTTAGATTTTTAGTTTTAGTGCCACCACTTGTTAAAGTACCAGTAGCAGTAATAGTCTTTTGACCGATACTTGTATTATTTAATGTATAACTAATTGAACTAGCAATTGATGGATTAGGTGTAATATTATCAACGATAGTAGCACTACCACTTGTAATTTTAATCTTACTAAATTGTGCGTATTTCTTTAATGTCATAGTGTAATTAGTAAGGTTAGTTGTATTACCAACTTCTACTGGATTTGCACCAGCCATAGTAAATGTTAGAATTGCTGGTTCTAAAGATACTTCACTTGCATTAATCTTCATAATACCACCGTTTTCCTTTCCGTAGTACATTGTATTTTTTGTAAAACTATCACTAGATTCATTAACATAATATAATCTTCCTTCTTCATACTCCATATCTTCTAGAGTAGGACCATCAATAACTTTAACGGCATTTATATTAGTTATGATATTAATTAATTCATTAAATTTTGCTTGAATAGTGCCATTACTTTCATCATAATCTTTAGCACGTTTTACTGTAATACCACCATTTAAGATTTGGTCTTTGTATTCTTCATAATCACTACTTAATACATATTGACTTGTAGATGTTTCTTCCCAAGCACCATCTTGAGAGTTCCAAATATACATAACAAAAGTTGTATCAGTTTCACTAAGTCTAGTGTATACAAACGCATAATCACCACTTTGACCTACTATTCTATTTAATTCTTCTAAACTTGCAAAATTACCTTTGTAGTGTTCTACTACTTGTTCAGTATCAGTTGACCCGAATATTTGTTTAAGTATTGCTACACTTACTTTATATGATGTACCACTTCTATTAATAACAAAGTAATCATTATCACCTAAACTACCTATATTATTTATATCAGTAAAATCTTTGTTGATTTTCTTTTCTTCTAATAGAGCAACTTTTCCATCAGTATAAGATTTAGATGTATTAACTGAAGATACACCCATATTAGTAATTGCTTGTGAGTTTGTATTTTTAAATGTTTCAAAGTCTTGTTTATGTTGTTGTAAATCATCATTAATATTATTTGCTTGTTCACTAACACTATCAATTCTTTCATTTTGTGTATTATTGATTTCATCATTACTTGTCTTGTAATCATTAAGTGCTTGCTCAACTTGATTTATTTTATCTGAGTTTGCTTGAATTTGAAGATTATGTGTTAAGTCTGTTTGAGATAAAGAAGCAATACTTTCATCTTGCTCTAAATTCTTATTATTTATCTCTTCTATATTTCGTTCAATAACTGTATCTTTATCTTCTAAATTATCAATATCTCTCTCAATATTTCTAATTGTGTTTCTTCCATAAAATATTAACTCAAATTGTTCATTACTGTTTATAACATAGCCATTACCAACTGTGTTTTCAAAGTCAACAAGTTCTTCATATCTAGCATTTGATTCGTCCCATTTGTAATACTTATCAGTAACGAAATAAGGCTCATTTTCGTTCAAATTTTCGCCTTTCCATTTGTATGCTACATTTGGTGTAGGTGTAATTGGAACTTGCGAAATTTCAGTGTATTTTCCGTCTAAAACGTAAACAAAACCTACATTATAATTATCATTACTTTCATCATCAACGATTAGTGGTAAAAATGTAGTATATCTAACTTTATCTTTGTTATTTTCTAGTATTGTAGTAATTACTTCTGATACTATACCTTCATAATCACTTTCATTTAGTTGTGGTAATTGACCATTAATTGAGTACGAACATTTTACATATATTGGTTCACTATTTAATGTGGCATTTCCATCTCCATAATGGAAACTTATGCCTAACATATTTCTTCCTACTTTTTCACTTACATTTAATACATCATCATCAATTAGTGTATTATATACGTTCCAGTATTCTTCACCAACTAATTCATTACCCACTAATGCCATAGGGTATGCTTGTGTAATTGTACCATCTGCTTTCTCAAATGATACTGTCATTGCACCAACTGGTAATTCTGTTATTAAATTTAATTCATAAACATTATTTGATAACTTGTATAAAGGGAACAATTGATTTTTTGCTCCCTCTAAATACTGGTTACCATACTTGTCTATATATACTTTTAGTTTTAGTTTTAACTTTCCCATTTAGTCCTTCTCCTTTCTAATATTCATATTTTATATCACTTCTTCTATCTTTGAAGTTGAAATAAATCGGTTCAAATATTCTATCACTATTTTTAATGATTAGTAAAATCCTATTTTTTTCATCAGTTATAACTATATTTTTAACATCAACTAACATATCTTCAGTTATTAATTGATTGTTTAAATAAATATAAAAGTCATCAATTTTATTAGATTTTCTTATTTCTTCATCTTCTTCTACATATTCACAATTTAATGGTACATTTTCTGCTAAATAAGCATTTTCCCATTCATATATTATAGGTAATTCTTCTTTCATATAATAAATATTAAATTCGTTATATTCTTCTCTACTAAAATACATTCTATATTTTTTTGTTTCTATATTTCCTTCACCAAATATAGAACTGTTTTCAAATAAATAATGCCCTAACAATATCTCCTTATCTTTTGGAATAAAGTGTATATTTAATGTAAATTGCAAAATTTCAGATGGGTCTTTTAATACCATTAGTTCTTTACTATAAAAAATTAAATCTTTTTGACTTTCATTATTAGTCAACCAATCATCAAACTTTCTATTTAATAAAGGTATTTTTTCTTTTGCTTCAACAGTACCATTACCATTAGATATTGAAAATCTTAAATTTCTTAAAAAACCTACATAATATGTTTTATCATATAATAAAAAATTACTAGGATTACAGTATGGTATTGGTTGCTTTAAAATTTTGCTTTCTGTTTCATCATAATATGCAAATTCTCCTGCAGTTATATTGTTTTTAAAACCAAAGTCAAAAGAAATTACATTTTTTGCTCCTTTACCTACTGTTGATAATAAGATACAAGGATTTTCCACATATTTTTCCCATTCTCTAATTAATGCAGAATTTTCTGCGTACTTACCACTTGCACTATAAAAAACACTTTTTACTGGATAAATTAATTCTTCTAAATTAAATCCTTTTGCTCCAATATCTGTTGCAATATAATTATTTATTCCATTAAAACAATTTGTTCTTAAATTATCGTTTGTAGTATTATTATACCCTATCTCTACATATTTGTCTATTTTACATTGTCTTTCATAAGAATCTTTGCCACTTGGCAATTCATATTGTCTTATATCTGCATTAATACCCATATAACTACTTATTCTATTGTAGTTTTTATCAAAAGAATAATTTGCAATTATATAATTGTTGTAGTATATGTATTCTGCAGTAGTACAAACATATCCATCTTCTGTATAATCACCTATATTAATTAAATCCCTTAATACAAAATGTTGACAAGTAAGTTCCAGATTTTTATTTCCAGTTCTTTGAGATAAAGAAAATAATGTATTAGCAAAATTATCAAATGATATAATCCTATCTTCTTGTTGGGCGTTTTGAGTAGAATATAAAAAGCTATCTTCAGTGTTTATTTTTTGCATTTCCACTCTACTTGAATATTCTGGTATATAATCTACTTTATAACCTATATTCATTATATTTACATCACTCCACAAATATTCTTGAAAAGCAGTATTATGAATTAATGGAAATTCTAAAGGTTGTCCATTTGTGTGAAAAACCTCAAAATCATCTGCTGTTTCAATAGCAACTTCTCCTTTATTATCATATATTGTTACTTTAAAATTAGGTAAATAACCAGTTACGGCTCTTTTTAATAATTCTTTCTCGTTTATATCCTTAGCTATGCTTGAAAATATTGTTTGAATAAATGTACTTTCTGGAAAAAACATATGTTTGTAAGAAGAGTTTAAAACTATAAAATTATCTCCTTTTTTATAATAAACATTTCTCATTTTTTCTTGTAATGATAATTTATTATATACTTCTTCTTCTAAAATATTATCTTCAATTTTCAATGTTACATATTCATATATTCTTTCTGGACTAATATCTATTATACTTGTCACTAAATCAAATTCATAGGATACTGGCAAATAAATAGATAACACTTTTTTTATAGGAAATTCCGTTAAAATACCAAAGTTTGTATCATTTATAGAATATTCATCATCTCTACTTTTAAAAGTGCCAAATCCATATTGTGGATAAGTTAAAATTTGTTTGTTACTTTCAATTTCGGTTGATATATTTTTTGCAAAAGAATTTGTGCCTATTGCGTATGATTCTATGGTTTGTGATTTTTCTTCTTTAAATGTATTATATTTATTTATTAAATCTTTTAAATGTCCGTAAAATTCACCATTAATTTTTCTATTCAATACGTATTCATTAGAATAAAAATATATATTTTTTGTATTCGTCCAGTCTATGCTCCATTCATTTGGTATTTTGTTTCCTATAATGTATATTTGGAAGTCATATACTGAATAAAATGAATTGCTATTTATCATATAAACGGCAGAAGGAATAAATATTTTAATTAATTTGTTTGTACGAAATGAATTAGAGCCAATATTTCTTACACTAAAAGGAATTATTATTTCTTGCAAACCAGAATAAAGAAACGAGTTTTCTTTTATGTTTTTTATTTTTTCAGAAAATTCAATTTCTTTTAAATTAGTACAGTTATAAAATGTAGATTCCTCTATAATTGTTACATTACTTGATAATTTAACTTCATTTAGTGAAGTACACCAATAAAAGACTCCTTCTTCTATTGTTTGTATTTCATTTGACATTTCAACACTTTCTAAAAAAGTACAATCTTTAAAAGAATATTTACCAATTCTATCTTGTGAATTTAGATTTGCATTTATAATGTGAATATAATCAGTATAATCTGATTCCAATTCGGTATCTTCTATTTCTTCGCAATATTTCCAGAAAGCAGAAACATTATTATTTTCTTTATCTAAATGACCTTCAAAATAATATTTGTTTTCTTTTGGTATTACAATAGTATAAATACCATCGGAATATCCTTCACTAGGTCTTAAGAAAAATTCTCTTCCCTCTTCTACTGAATAACTTTCATAATTTGTATAATTTTTATCCCAATATACTCTAAAATCATCAGTAGTTTCTTGAGGTATAATTCTTATATGAGGTCTTAATCTTAAATTAGTTGCGTCTTTATCAACTTTTATAATTAATTCTGTACCTATACTTCTAGTTTGTATAGGCTTGTAGAATGTCGGACTATTATAATAACTATTATAAAAACTTTCATATGTATATAATTTCCTTGTACTAGAAAAAGAATTAGAAAATGTTTTTGGAGAATTAACACTATTAAAGAAAAACTCAGAAGATATTGCCATATAATTTGTATTAAATGCGTATTCTCCAATTTCATCTAATGTAGAGGGAAAATTTATTTCATTATAAGACACAACATTATAAAATGCATATTGATATATTTTTTTTAATCCAGATGTAAGATATAAATCATCTATATATGTAAGATTATCACTATAAAACGCATATTCTCCTAATGATTCAATTCCACTTATTTTTAAAGGTATAATTAATTTTATTTGTCCTTGTTTGTTTTTTAAATAGCAAGATGGAGTTTTATTTACTGAATCACCTATAAGTTCATATGTATAATCAGATATTATTTTAATTATCTTGTCTTTAGTATCGTGATATATTTTTTTAAACTCATAGATTTTTCCTATTTCTATTTTAGCAAACGTATATGATTCTGGAGTATTTTTATCGTCCCACTTTATTACAAAATTATCATTGTTGTCTGTCGCTTTAATTCTTATTACTGCTTCATCAAAATATTCTATATTTTCTGCTTTTAAAACTGTATTTAAGATGTTATCATAATATTCACGAGCATTTTCATTTAAAATATCTTCGTAATTTTCTAATCTAACAACGGCATTAACATATTTTAATACACCATCTAGTGCTTCTCTTAATGTCGGATTATTAAATACAAATTGTGGAGAAAATATATTTTCTAATTTTTTCTTTAGTTCTTCATCTAATTCGTGAATTATACGTCCATTTGGTATAGGTAAATCACTGTAATCTTTTATAAAATTGCTATTAACTTTATCTTCCCCTAATGGAAAAATTCTTATTATTCTTTCTATACAATCTTTTAAAGTATAGTTAACTTCTCCCAATTCAGTAGGTTGAGTAAAACAAATTGTAGCTTCAATATATTTTTCCAATTTTTTTGTTAATTCTATTAATTCTATATTATGTTGATAATAATGTTTATTCTTAGATATTCTTCTGCTTACATCTCTAGAAATATAAAATTTTTTTGTTATTTCTTCATTGTCATCTTGAATAGTATATTCAACATAACTCATAATTGGTAAATTTTCTTTGTTCTTTAAAAGAATAATCATAAAGCCACTGTCTAATTCTTCATTTAATTTTCTAACATCAGAATTGCCAGCAAAAGGTTTGGTTTTTATTTCTCTTAATCCTTTACCATCATGTGTATCAATTTTAAATATATATTTAATCATTTATAATTACCTCTCCATCTAGAATTACTTGTTGTAGGATTTCCTAAATACGAGTTTTTATAATTACTTTCTTGAATTGAATTTATAGAATTAATATTGTAATCAACAACTGTATTAGTTATATCTAATAAAGTATACGCAACACCTGCATAAACATTAACTGCTATTGCTAA
Organism: Mucispirillaceae bacterium; assembly: GCA_045538075.1. GTDB lineage: Bacteria > Chrysiogenota > Deferribacteres > Deferribacterales > Mucispirillaceae > JAZSQT01. The sequence continues at coordinate 2,019 of JAZSQT010000155.1, read as the reverse complement.
TGCATAAGAACCAACTTTTGCAACTGCTTTAATATTTTCTTTTTTAATTTTATTTCCAGTATAATTACCAGCTTTAGTAGCAAGCATTTGAGATGATTGTAAAATTGTAGAACCAACAAGTTGAATAGCACTTCTTGCTTTTCTGTTTTGGTCTTTAATTTTATTCCTACTACCTTTAGGTGTTCTAGTTCTTCCAATTTTTAAATTATTTATGTGATAATCAATTCTTGCATATTGACTCATAACTTTACCTCTTTTTATTTTTCAAATACTTTTTGTTTATCAATGTCAAAAATGATATCTGTATCATCTAGTTCTGAATTTGAATTTTCATCTGAGATATCTGCTTGATATTTCTTCATACTTTTATATAAATTTGTTAACAATCTCTCATTGCCTTCAGTAATTTCCATATTTGTTTTACCTTTTTTATAATCGTGTGCCATTTTTACAAATAAAGGTGCTTCTCTAGTTTTACTTATATCATTTTTATATAATCCTTCCATTTGTGCAAATTTATTTGAATTTGCTTCTCTGGTTTCTTTAGCAAAAGGATTTTTATTTGGTGAGAAAGTTAGTGGATTATAATAAAAGTAGGACCAAACTAAAGCTAAACTTCTGTCTACAAAGCCTTTATTAGCTTTTACTTTCGCTGAATTTGGAAATAATGGATTTATTCCTTTATCAACATAAGGTAAATAATAAGCATATCTATCGTCCCATACAATAGCGAAACCATCTTTAGTATTAATAGCGTAAATTGCATTTAAAGCCATATTATGACTATCTTTAGGACACCCTTTTCTTGCAATAAATAAAGCAGTTTTTTTAATTCTATTTATATCTTTTTTCTTAAGATTTACTGTATATAAGTCATACATTTCATCTTCTAATTCTATTGGCTCTGGTTTATTATATAAAGATAATTTCATTATAATTCCTCTATATCTTCATCTTTAGTCTTATCTAAAAATCTTAAATAAACTGTTAAAAAATCACCATATGACGGAGAATATGATATATCACTTAAAATAATGCTTTTTTCTATTGATAATGGTAAATTATCGGTTTCTTTTAATATATTATTATAAGTTATTTTTAATTTTAGTTTATCTAAATAATCTTCAATATATCCTAATTTAATATAATCTCTTTCATCTGCATATGGCAATAATTTTTGCACATTAGAATTTTCTATTACTAGTACGCTTAAAATTAAAGACCATAACGTATCTTGTTCAATAGATTCTTGTTGTAAATCACCTATTTTTTGGTCAGTAAAAGTGTTAAAGTGTCTAGTTGAAGATGGTTCAAATCTAATTAATTTTTCATAAGTAACGCCATTGTCAATGCTTAATTCGTATTCAATATCATTACCATAAACTAAATCGCCTTGAGTAAGTGTACCATCTAATTGAAATACAACTGCTTTAGCATTTTCGCCTTGGAATTGTTCAAAATTATCAAAGTCTGGTAAATCAATAGTAAATGTAAATTGATAAGTTTCAATATTTTCATCATCTACTTGAATATCAATATCAAAAACTTGCCCAACAGTTTGATTAGAAAAATAATTTAAAACTAATTCTAAAGTATTTAATAAATCTAAATCAAATACAAGCATTGAAATAGGCACAGTAATATCGTTTATATATACATTAGGTATTTCTTCACGTTCGCCTATAATAGATTGTAGAGCAGTAGGTATATATTTAATATTGTGATTATATTCATCTAATATTACATTTCCGTTGCTATCGTATTGGTTAAAGTTATTACCATCATAATACCAGTTGTACTCTACTTTAAACATATCAACATCTGATTTAGTTATTTCTTTATAACATTGATTTAATTTATCACTAAGTAATTCACTTAATGCGTTCTTTAATGTTTTTGCTCTCATATATATTATACCACCTTTTTATGATAATTCCAATACTTTTGGAAGATTTTTTAATTTAATTTTTCTACTTCCTATTCTAGAAGCACTAAATCCTTTTAAGTGAGCAGTTAAAT
>JAZSQT010000016.1:0-6226 GCA_045538075.1 Mucispirillaceae bacterium | reverse complement strand
AATATTGAATAAATAATTGATATTATCCCTGTAACATATAATCTTGAATAAAAAAGCTCATAATTATTTACAATATTTCTCTTACTCATTTTAATCCTAATTAATAATTATCAATAATATCACGAATTTTTGGATTAATATAAATTTCTGATAAATTAACACGTCTTAAATTATCTATAATAACTTTAATTTTATAATCTTCTGTTGCATTTTTATCTATAATAATAATTGATTTTCCTTTATGAATGCACATTCCTCCTCGTGCATCTGTTTTTTCATAACGTATTTTTATATTTGCTTTACTTGCAATATCTTCTAAATCAGTAAGTAGCTGTTTTTTATGACTTTTAGCCATTTGTTAATCGTTAATATAAAATTATTTTTTGCAATATAAAGGCGACATTAATCTTAACTTTTCAACAGAAGTTTTTAATATTTCAACGGCTTTATCTACTTCATCAAGGGTATTAAATCTACCAAAACTAAACCTTAAAGCACCATGACAATCTACAGGGTCAATATTTATTGCTGTAAGAACGTGAGATGGATTTGTTGATGAAGAAGTGCATGCACTACCAGCTGAACAACAAATTTCTTGTGCATAAACCATTAATGCTTCACCTTCAATAAATTTGAAAGTAATATCAGAAATAGACGGAATACGTTTAATTAAATCGCCATTAACGTATGTTTCTGGAATTTCGCTTATTATACGTTTTTCAAATTTATCACGAACTGATTTAATATGGCGAATTTCTTTATCAAGATTATTTATTAAAATTTCACAAGCCTTACCAATTCCGATTATATAAGGGACATTTTCTGTTCCAGCTCTTAAGCCACCTTCTTGTTGCCCTCCAAAAATTAGTGGAGTTAATTTTTTACGTAACTCAATATCTATGTATAAAACGCCAATACCTTTAGGAGCATATATTTTATGACCAGAAAAAGTTAATAAATGCACGCCTAAATCGTTTACATCTATATCCATTTTGCCTACTGCTTGCACTGCATCAGTATGGACTATTATATCCTTGCTTGTAGCAATTTCTGCAATTTCCTTAACAGGTTGAATTGTGCCAATTTCGTTATTTGCAAGCATAACACTAATTAGTGTTGTATCGTTACGGATAGATTTTTTTAATGTTTCAATATCTACTATCCCTTTATCATTTACTGGCAAATAAGTAACCTCATACCCACGTCTTTCAAGATATTTAAAAGGTTCTAAAACTGCTTTATGTTCAATAGCAGAAGTAATAAGGTGTTTTCCTTTATTTTTGAATGCTCGTGCAGTTTGGATTATTGCCATATTATCAGATTCTGTTCCACTACCAGTATATAATATCTCATCTGGTTCAGCTTTTATTAATTCTGCCGTAAGCTCCCTTGCTTTATTTACATCATTTCTAACGTCTCTACCAATAGAATGGATACTTGATGGGTTTCCGTATCTATCAGAAAAAAAAGGCACCATTGCGTCCCTAACTTCAGGGTCAACTCTCGTAGTAGCGCTATTGTCAAAGTAAATAGCCATATTATCACCTATAACTTAATTGGTTTATTTATTAAATCAGCAATTGTAATTTTTTCAAAATAATCATCACAACATTTTTTTAAACCGTCCCATAACCAATTTACACCACAAACAGAGTAATTGGAACAACTATCTGCCGATGAGCAATCAACAGTTTCTATAGGACCGTCCATAATATTGATTATTTCACTTAAATTTATTTTATCTGGCGTTCGTGATAGTTTGTATCCACCACCAACACCCCTTGAGCCTATTATTATATTACCATTACGTAATTTAGTAAATATCTGTTCAAGATATTTTTTTGATATATCTTCAATCTCTAATATTTTTCCCATGGAAACTAATTGTTTATCGCCTCCAAGCCGTGCTATAGCATATATTGCACGCACTGCATAAAGGCTTTTAGTAGTAATTTTAATCATATCTATAAATTATCACAATTTTTATTTTTTTCTTCTTTTTTTTCTTGAGCAGTTAATATTAGTTTTTCAATTTCAACAATTCTATCAACAATACAACTTATAGCATTTGCTACTGGGTCTGGGATAGCTGCATGGTCAAAATTCATTTCATCTTTTTTAAAGCCACCAACAATTCGTCCAGGAACCCCAACTACTGTTGCATCGTCTGGCACTTCTTTTACAACAACAGAATTTGCTCCAACTTGAACTCTATCTCCAACACGAAAAGGACCTAAAATTTTAGCTCCAGTGCCAATTACAACATTATTGCCTATAGTAGGATGTCGTTTTTCTTTTCTTAAACTAGTTCCACCTAAAGTTACGCCATGATAAATAGTTACATCATCACCAACTTCTGCAGTTTCGCCAATAACTACGCCCATTCCGTGATCAATAAAAACTCTTCTGCCTAATTTTGCTCCTGGGTGAATTTCTATACCAGTTATAAACCTACTAAATTGAGCAATTAATCTTGCCATTAAATAACACTTTTTATTCCATAAACTATGGGCAATTCTATGGATTGTTACAGCGTGAAAACCAGAATAACATAAAAAAATTTCTAACTTACTTCTTGCTGCTGGATCTCTATCTAAAACTGTGCGTATATCCTCTCCCATTAATTTAAAAAATCCCATTATATACCGCCGAACTATACTATTAATTGATAAAAAAAGGGGCAATATGCCCCCATGATTTCTACTGATGAAAATTATTCACCACTAATTGCGTCAAATGCACATACATCAGCACAAGCACCACAATCAGTGCAATTATCTGCATCTATAAATGCTTTTCCATCAACTTCACTAATTGCGCCTACTGGACATTCGTCAACACAAGCAAGGCAACCTGAACATTCATCTTGATTTACAACGTGTGCCATAATTTCCTCCATAAGTGAATAAGTGCATATTCAATAATAGCAACAAATTTGTCAAGTAAAATCAAACAAATTTTAAAATATTTTTTTATTGATATTTATTTTTATTATCAATAATTTCCGAAGCCCTTATCAATGCTTTGTCTATGTGGTTTGTAACATTTTCTTCGCCAATAATGTTAATGAAACCCATTTTCTTTAAAGTGTTATATGGATCATTATTTACGCCAGATAATACTAACTGGGTATTTCTTTTTACACAAGCCATATAAAAATTTTCAAGGGCATGAACTCCAGTTGCATCTACAGCTGGAACTTTTCTCATTCTTAAAATAAATACTTTTGGTTTTTTTATCATATATTCATAAGTAGTAATAAGATTATCTGCAACACCAAAAAAGAAAGGTCCATTTATTTCATAAACTTCAACTCCTTCTGGAACATTCTTTTTATTAATTGCATCAGGGTCAACTAAGTCGCTATCAATATTATCACTACAACCTAAATCTAATTTATCAATACTTGCTACATCGCTCATTCTTTTCATAAATAATATAGATGCAAGAACGACACCTGCTTGAACTGCAACTGTCAAATCTATCAAAACAGTTAACGTAAACGTGATTAATAATACAGCTACATCACTTTTTGGAGCTTTAAACAAACTTTTAAATTTTCTAATATCTATCATATCAAAAGATACGACAAACAACACGCCTGCAAGAGCTGACATAGGTATAACTTCTATAATTTTAGCAAAAAAGAGCATAAACAAGGCAAGAAATATAGCATGTATTATACCAGATACTTTAGTTTTCCCACCGGCTTTTACGTTTGTAGCAGTTCTTGCAATAGCTCCAGTTGCAGGTATCCCTCCAAAAAAACTAGTTGCAATATTTGCTATTCCTTGCCCTACTAACTCTTTATTTGAATTATGGCGACTACCAGTCATACCGTCTGCAACTACAGCAGATAATAGCGATTCTATACCTGCAAGCAATGCTATTGTTACAGCAGATGGAAATACAGCTTTTATTTTTTCTAATGTAATACTTGGCATTGAAAAAGACGGTAAACTTGACGGTATTTCTCCAAATCTTGAACCTATAGTATCTATATTAATACCAAAAACAAAAACAATTAATGTTATTATTGATATAGAAAATACGTGAGCAGGAAGTTTTGGCAAAAATTTTCTAACTAAATATATTATAATAATAGTTGATAAACCAATAATAAAAGTTTCTATATGTATAGACGATAAGTTTTTTAAAAATATTATCCATTTACCAAAAAAATCTGACGGTAAATTTTCTATCTTTAATCCAAATAAATCTTTTAATTGTGTAGTTAAAATTACGACACCAATACCAGACGTAAAGCCAGTAATAACTGGATAAGGTATAAATTTAATATATGAACCAATTTTCACTAATCCAAGTATTATTAATAAAATACCTGCTATAATTGTTGCAATAACAAGACCATCGTATCCATACGTTGCAATAATACCATATACAATAACGACAAAAGCCCCTGTAGGGCCTCCTATTTGGTATCTACTGCCTCCAAAAAGAGATATTAAAAACCCAGCAATAATTGCAGTATAAAACCCTTGTGCCGGCTCAACACCACTTGCAATAGCAAAAGCAAGGGCAAGAGGCACAGCAACAATACCAACAGTAATTCCGGCTATTAAATCGTGCTTAAAAAGAGAAAAATTATAATTAAATTTCATAATTTCACCTAAAAAATATTATCTAAACTCATATATATAAAATTTCAAGGAAAATATTATTAAGAACTATAATTTTTTCTATTAAATAAAAAAAGGAGCAGTATATAAACTGCTCCTTATATAAATTAGTTATAAGTTACCTTATTATTGAGCTACTGGTAAAAAGCCAGTAATAGCTGGATTTGTATATGGTTTATTTTCGTCTAATGCTATTACTAAATCATTTTTCTTTTTCATGATAACTCTAACATCTGTAGTATTTACAATTGGCACATCAGCTTTAGTCATTTCATTTAACAATGTACCATCATCTTGTAATTTAAATACGTATTCATCGTTTGGACCATTTATTTTTTGAGTTAAATTTCTTCCACTTGTGCCTTTAACTACTGAACCAGTAGCATTTAAACCACCAGTTGATGGAGTTGTATCAATTGTTGAAGCTGGGATAGGTGTATATACTGTATAATTATATACATCATTTGGTGCAGAACTTTGCACAACAGGATTGTTAGCAAAAGCACCACCAGCCATTTGAACTTTTGTTATAATTTGATAATTTCCACTACTATCCTTTGATATAGTTGCCTCACCAGTCATAGTAACTTGGTCATCACTCGGATTTGTGCATTGTTTTAAAGCACCAAAATCACTTGATAATAAAGCACAATTATTTGTAATTGCAGCAACAACAGCATTTGTTGCAAAAAATGTAATTTCATACGTTCCTACTAATGTGTCTGGATTACTTAAATCAATATCAGTAACACTTGCAGCTGGTGCTGATGGTTCTACAGTTGTTACAGTAGGTACAGGTGCACTACTGCTATCATCACCACTATCACTACATCCAAACACAAATATTGACGTAAATGCCAATAATAAAGCTGATAAAATAAATCTTTTCATTTTAGAATTTCCTCCATAATGTATAATTCTATAGAGGATTAGACTATCATATACATATATATATATATCAAGTTTTTTTTAGTTTTTATTATTTTTTTAACTTTCATAATATTACTATATCTATTTACATAATTGATTACTATTAACTTTTATTATGTTATTAATATAATGAATAGTAAAAAAATCTTTTAAAAGTTTATTAATTTGTTTTGCTTTTATGGATTACTTCGTCGCTCCACTCCTCGTAATGACTGTTTTTTACGTCTTTGCGAGACGATTTTAATCGTCGTGGCAATCCATAAATTTATATACAATTTCAATTTTTATATACTCGTTTCGGTGTAAAGATTGTTTCAATATAAACTTTCCTAAAGAACACAATTTTTATCAACCTTTTTTACTGGATTACTTCGTCGCTCCACTCGTCGTAATGACTGTTTTTTACGTTTTTAACTCTTTTTAAAGTCATTGCGAGACGATTTTAATCGTCGTGGCAATCCACAAATTATATAAATAATTTCCATTTTTATATACTTGTTTCGGTGTAAAGATTGTTTCAATATCAACTTTCCTAAAGAACACAATTTTTTCTCCAGAAGTAAAAGCATTCCATATATTTATTCAATAAGGTCGTTAACTCGCTTACGCTCGGGGTTTCACCCAAAACTCCCAAAAAGCATTGAATAAATATATGT
>JAZSQT010000096.1:0-4792 GCA_045538075.1 Mucispirillaceae bacterium | reverse complement strand
CTATGTAGTATATACAAATATATACAGTATAAATAGATATATAATTTAAAATATATTAATATAGTGATAAATCTTGAAAAAGCAGTTTTTATTAAGTAAGTTATTTTTTATTACAGTAATATTATATAATCCCAGCATTGTTTTAGCTGAAGAGTATAAAAATAAATGGTTATACGTATCTGCTCGTGGCATAATAAATACTATGAAAGTTACTGGTAGTGATGCTGCTACATTAGGAATGAAAGCTACAACTATGCAGTTTGGAGCTGGTGTATCTGCAGGGCTTTACCATAGATTAAAATATATTTCTATGCGATACGAAATAGACTATAACTATACTATGCGTTCTAATAGCTTTTATCATGCTGTTATGACGAATATTTATATTTCTCCAAGTTATGGTAACGATGTTTTTACTCCATACGTTATGGGTGGTATCGGCATAAATATTTTTGACCCTCCATTTGCTGTTATAAATAGCAACTTTGGTTGGAATGTTGGAGCTGGTGTATCAGTGCCGATTAAAAAAAATTGGGCTATTGACTTTGGGTTTAGATATATGCAAACAGATATTAATTTTAACATTGAAGGAACACAATCTGCAAAAAATCATAATTTTTATATTGGATTTATATATATTTTTTAAAAAATCTTCTCACAACCTCTAATTATTCCCTAAAAATGCCTCTCTTTTGAGAGGCATTTTACATTTAAATACTTATAGGATTACCTAAAATATCTGCAAAAATCACTGTTTTACAATAAAATTCTAATTGTTCAGTTAAATTATAGGCATCTAATAATGTTTTTGCCCAAGTAACTGAACCATGATTTGCAAGTAATACTCCATTATGATTTTTAACAAATGGTTCTATTGATTTTGCCAATTTTTCTGTTGATGGCTCAGCGTATTCAGCAACAGGAATAACACCAAGACTATTAATAGCCTCTGGCATATATCTTTGGTTTACTGGCTTTCTATTAATAGCAAAAGCACAAGCAAAAGGTGAGTGAGAATGGACTATTGCCATAATATCTGGACGGTTTTTATATACTTCAATATGTAATTTTGCTTCACTACTTTGTTTTTTGCTACCCTCTAAAATATTATTACAATAATCAATTAAAACAATATCATCAATATTCATAAAACCTTTACTCGTTAATGTTGGAGTTACTAAAATCCCTTTTTCTGTTCTAACAGAAATATTGCCATCGTGGGAAGCTACAAAACCACGTTCATACAATCTTTTTCCAATATTACAAATTTCTTCTTTTATTTTTTTCATAAATCCTCTGGAAATAATACTTTATTATCAATATCCATAAAATTTTCTTCAAATGGAGGTTTTATTATGCCTTTATCAGTAATAAATGCTGTAATTAACTCTGCTGGTGTAATATCAAAAGAAGGATTAACAACATTTATATCTGTTGGTGCAGAAGTTATCCCTAAAAAAGTAGTTACTTCCTCTTTTTTTCGTTCCTCTATAATAATATCATTACCAGTTTGAGTATTAATATCGTAAGTTGAATAAGGACAAGCTACATAAAAAGGGATATTATAATATTTTGCTAAAATAGCCACATTTAAAGTGCCTATTTTATTTGCTGTATCACCATTTGTAGCTACCCTATCACAACCTACTATAACCATATTTATTAAGCCTTTACTCATAACGTAAGCTACCATATTATCACATATTAATGTTGTATCTACACCAGAATTTGATAACTCCCATGCTGTAAGCCTTGCTCCTTGTAAAAGTGGCCTCGTTTCATCGGCATATACCTTAAATTTTCTACCTTTTCTAAAGGCTTCATAAATTGGCGATAAAGCAGTGCCGTATTCAGAAACGGCTAAAGCTCCAGCATTACAATGGGTTAAAATACCATAATTATTTCTAATTAAAATTTCTCCATATTCGCCGATTTTTTTACAACTTTCTATTTCATTATTATATATAATATTTGCCTCTTCTTCTAATGCCTTAAAAATTTCATCAGTATCATTATTTATACATAAAGATGCTTTCCTTGACATTTTACTTAACGACCAACTTAAATTAACTGCAGTAGGTCTTGAAGAATTTATATATGAAGAAATTTCTATAACTTTTGCTTTAAAATCTGCTGGAGATAAATTTACATATTTTTTAAGGCTAATTAATAGCCCATAAGCTCCTGCAATGCCAATGGCTGGAGCACCACGAACAGTTAACGTATTGATAGCTTGCCAAACTTCTTCTTCATTAGTTAATTCTATAATACTTATTTCTATAGGTAGCTTACGTTGATCTAACACAAACATTTTACCATTCTTATATTCAACAGCTTTAGGTAACTGCATACTCGTTATTTCCTCCACTTTTATAATTATATATTAATACGTTAATTCAAATAAAAATATTAAAACTAAATATCTCATTAATATATAATAAGTTATCATTACTTAATAATTTTATACAAATAATATTTTTAAAAATACTTTAAATATTTACGTAAAAGCAGTATATTACTAAATCATATTTAGGAGCAATTTTTAATGGGGCTTTTTCAAAGGTATGTTTTTATAAGTTTTTTTAAATACATATTTATTGTTGGTCTTTTCGTAAATTTAATGTCTCTAATTTCATCTACGATGGGAGAGTCTAAAGATTTATCAAAATACGACTACTCAATTACCGATTTTATAATGCTTCAAGGTTATAACATGGCTTTACATTTTAACCTTATTATGCCAGCAATTCCCACTATTGCAGCAGTTATCGTAATTATAATATTAATGAGAAGTAACGAGTTACTTGCTTACGTAAGTTTAGGTGGAACAATTACTAAACTTGCAGTGCCATTTATAACTGTAGGCATTATTATGTCATCTTTTATGATACTCTGGGAATACCACGTTATTCCAAAAGTTAGAGTAGATAGAGAAGAATTACGAGATAAAATGCAAGGCAAAAAGTATAATAGAATTGCCGTATATAATGATATATGGATGATGGACGCAAATAATAAAATTATTAATATTAAGTTTATTGATATGATTGGTAAAACTATAAACGGAATTACTCAATACAATATTAATAATGAATTTACTATTACTAAAATAGAAAAAATTAATGAAGCAGTAAAAGTTAGTAATGGCTGGAAAATAAGCAACTTTGAAACATTAGATGTATCATCTAACCCACCAAAAATTACAAATGAAGCGTCAAAAATAGTCCAAAATCATCTATGGGACGATTTAATGAAAGTTGCAGTAGTTGATGTTAGAGCTTTATCTCCAACTCAATTAAGCACCCTGTCTAATATTATGGCAAAACACGGAATGAGCACAAATAAATACGATATGTTATATTACTCAAAATATGCCAATGCCATATCTGTTATTGTTTTATTAATTTTAGTATTTCCTATTGCAATAAATTTTTCAAGAAATTATTCTATTGTAAAGAATGCTGCCGTTACTATAGTTTTAGGGCTATTGTTTTGGGTAGTTCAAGCCTCATGCTACTCATTAGGAGATACTGGGCTATTATCACCATTTTTATCAAACTTTCTACCTCTTATTACTTTCGTAATAATCAGCTCAGTTATTATATATTTTAGACAATATAAAAGATAAAGCCTGTGAAAATATCACAGGCTAAAATATCTAATCAGTAAAAGTTTTCATTATCCTACTTCTTGTAGGGTGTCTTAATTTTCTTAAGGCTTTAGCCTCAATTTGCCTAATTCTTTCTCTTGTAACATTAAACTTTTTGCCAACTTCTTCTAATGTATGGTCTGAATCTTCATTTATTCCAAAACGCATACGTAATACACTTGCTTCTCTTGGACTTAAAGTATCTAAAATATTAACTGTATGTTCTTTTAATTTAAGATAAATCACTTCATCTGCTGGATTTTTTGCTGATTTATCTTCTATAAAATCGCCTAAACTTGAATCCTCGTCCTCACCTATTGGAGTTTCTAAGGATACTGGCTCTTTTGCTATTTTCATAACTTTTTTAATTTTTTCAACTGGTATTTCCATTTTGTCAGAAATTTCTTCTGGTGTTGGTTCACGACCTAATTCTTGCTGTAACTGACGAGTAATTTTCATCATTTTATTAATAGTTTCAATCATATGAACTGGTATTCTAATAGTTCTTGCTTGATCTGCAATTGCCCTTGTAATAGCTTGTCTAATCCACCATGTAGCGTAAGTTGAAAATTTATAACCACGAAGATAATCAAATTTTTCAACGGCTTTCATAAGCCCTATATTTCCCTCTTGTATTAAATCTAAAAATTGCAAGCCTCTATTTGTGTATTTTTTAGCAATAGATACAACAAGACGTAAATTTGCTTCTATTAATTTAGACTTTGCTCCATCTGTCTCTTTTTCTCCATCTAAGAGGCTTTCATAAATCACTTCTAATTCTTGCTTTTCTATGCCTAAAATTTTGTAATGTTTCAAGTAATTATCAATAGCATTATTATATTTTTTCCATAATATTTCTATATCTTTACTACTCATACTTTTTTCTTTACCAATTATACTTAACTCATCTTTAGTATAATATTGACCATCTTCTTTTGCATCAATCCTTAAAGTCTTGTATATTTTATTAATCTGAAATATAGAATCTTGAATTGCGTCATAATATAATTTGATTTTTTCTGCAATAGAACAAATTTTACTATAGCTAACTTTCACATTTAAAAATTTGTCAGTAACTTCATTAATTGTATTCTTAATTTTTTCTTTTAATATATGAATATCATCTAACTCATTTTTACTACT
>JAZSQT010000080.1:0-7361 GCA_045538075.1 Mucispirillaceae bacterium | reverse complement strand
TCTTTTATTATCTTTTTATATATTATTATCAAAATTTAATATGAACCTTTTATCTTTCTTGACAGTCAAAATGTTTTAAAGTAGTTTTAATGCTATAATTCATAAAATTTAATTTGATTTAATATCAAATGGAGCTAAGATTATGAAATATAAAATACCTTTATTTTTTATTTTTATTTTAATTTTTATAACTGGATATATTATGTATTTTAATAACGCACATGCTAAAGATAAAAATAAATCAATCAATGCTAATGGCTACTCTGAAATTTATTTTGCTGGTGGTTGTTTTTGGGGTGTGGAAAAATATTTTGCTTTAATTGACGGTGTTAAAGATACTGATGTTGGTTACGCTAATGGCAATATAAACAACCCTACTTACAAAGATGTAGTTACTGGTAAAACTGGATTTGCAGAAACTGTAAAAGTCATCTACGACCCAAATATTGTATCACTAAATTTTCTACTTGATATGTATTACAAAGTTATTGACCCTACTTCTCTAAATAAGCAAGGTAACGATAGAGGCACTCAATATAGAACTGGAATATATTATACTAATCCAGATGATAAAAAAATAATAGCCTCATCATTAAATAAATTATCTAAAAACTACAGAAAACCTATAGTTGTAGAAAATTTACCTTTAAAAAATTATTATTCAGCAGAAACTTATCATCAAGATTATCTTGATAAAAATCCTAATGGATATTGCCATATTCCACAAAGCAAATATATAGAAGCAGAAAATGCAAAAGACACAACTATAGTTGACCCTACAAAATATAAGGCAAAAAGCGACAAAGAGCTAAGAAACGACTTAACAGATTTACAATATAAAGTTACTAAACAAAATGCTACAGAACGACCTTTTAAAAACGAATATTGGGACAAATTTAGAAAAGGTATCTACGTTGATATTACTTCTGGCGAGCCTCTTTTTTCTTCTACAGACAAATTTGAATCTGGTTGTGGTTGGCCTAGTTTTTCTAAACCTATAGACCCTAAAGTAGTATCAGAACATAAAGATACGTCATTTGGAATGGTTAGAACAGAAGTAAGAAGCCGTGTAGGTGATGCCCATTTAGGACACGTTTTTGATGATGGACCAAAAGAATTAGGTGGTTTAAGATACTGTATCAATAGTGCTTCATTACGTTTTATACCTAAAGAAGACATGGAAAAAGAAGGCTACGGATATTTGCTACCATTAGTAGATTAAATACTACTATCTATGTTAATCAACTTTAAATTTAACTACCATTATATAAAAAAACGTAATGGTAGTTAAAATTCTACTTTACTAACGATATTTTTGATAAAACTATCTTATATACTGGCACTAAAAGAATAATAATTATTATTTTAAAAAAATATTCACTTATTATTATAGTTGTAATATTCTGCAATGGTAATATACCTAAAAAAGCTATTATAGTAAAAATCAAACTATCAATAAACTGGCTTGTCGCAGTAGAATAAATTTTTCTTCGCAAAATGGCTTTTTCATTACGTTGTCTAAAATAGTTAAAGATATTAATATCTATATGATTAGAAATATAATATGCCAATAATGACGCCACTAATACCCTTGCAGAATTACTAAAAACAGTAATAAAAGAGTTATTAAAATCTTTGTCTAAAGCAGGTATCAAAAAAGTTGAATATAATATTGCAAGGAAAATTATAATAAACAAAAATCCACTATTAATTAATCTTTTTGCTTCTTTTTTGCCGTAAATTTCATTTATCAAATCACAGCACATAAAAGATACACAATAAGTTAATGGATTGCCTGCTACTTGAAAAACACTTATTACTCCTATCCTATTAGCTAAAATATTTGCAGATAAAAGACTAATAGTAAAAATAACGTATAAATAAATCTTTAACATAAATTTCCTAATAACAACAATATATTACTCTTAATCTTTTATTTCCAATGTTCCTAATGATTCTATTTGAACACTGTCAGATACTTCTGTATGAGATATAATATTTAATGAAGGAGCATATTTTTCAACAAACTTTCTTGTGGCAAAACGTATTGGTTGCGATACAAATAAAACTGGTGGGATACCTTTTGCCGTGATTTCATCTGTTTTTTCCATTAAAGCAGTAAGCACTTTTCTTGCTACTGCTGGGTCTAATACTACTTCTTTTCCCTCATCTGATGGGTGCATACTTTTTATAACTAATTGCTCAATTTGTTGAGGAAGAGCAAATACGTATAATTTGCCATCACTTGCTAAAAGGCTTTCTGTAATTTGACGTCTTAAAGCAAAGCGAGCTTTTTCTGTTAAATATTCTACATCTTTATTCATAGCACCATAAGTTGCTAATGCTTCTAATATAATCTGCAAGTTTCTAACAGATACTTTTTCTCTAAGTAAATTTTGAATAACTCTAGTTACTATACTTAAATCAAGAACAGCTGGCACTAAATCTTCAACTACTTTTGGATGTTTTTCTCTCAATTTATCAAGCAAATCTTGAGTTTCTTGTCTGCCTACAAGTTCAAAAGCATTTCTTTTTATTATCTCTGTTAAATGGGTTGCAATAATTGTAGCAGGGTCAACAATAGTGTAGCCAGATAATTCTGCTTTTTCTTTTTCTATTTCTGTAACCCATTTTGCCGGAAGTCCAAATGCTGGCTCTTTTGTAGCAATACCCTCTATATCGTCAAGATTGCCTGCTGGGTTCATTGCCATATATCTATCTGCCATAACACTACCTTTTGCAGCTTTAACTCCTCTAATTAAAACTGAATATTCTTCTGACTCAAGGCGTAAATTGTCTCTAATACGCACAGGTGGCACAATAAACCCCATTTCTAAAGCAATTTGACGCCTTATAGATTTTATCCTATTAAGTAGTGTCCCACCTTGAGCAGCATCAACTAAAGGAATTATACCAAAGCCAATTTCAAGTTCCATTGTATCCATTTCAAGCAAGTCTTTAACTTCTTCTTCCTCTGGAGATTGTGGTTTATCTCCGTCTGATGTTTCTTTGTTTTCTTCGTCATCTTCATCGCTAAAGGGTTTGCCAAGTCGCTTTTGCATTAAGTAGCCCATACCTATACAAGCTACTGATAAAAAGATAAAAGCAAGTTTTGGCATACCAGGAATTATTGCAAAGAATAATAGTATCCCTCCAGCAATAAATAAAACTTTAGGTTGAGGAAAAAGTTGCTTGCCAAGTTGTTTAGATAATGAACCAGAACTACCTGCACGAGTTACAACTATACCTGCTGAAGTAGAAATAATAAGGGCTGGAATTTGGCTAACTAAACCATCGCCTATCGTTAATATAGTAAAAACTTTTGCTGCTTCTCCAAAACCCATGCCATGCTGAAAAGCTCCAATTAAAAGGCCACCAATAATATTAATTGCAGTAATAATAAGACCAGCTACAGCATCTCCTCGCACAAACTTACTAGCACCGTCCATTGAGCCATAAAAATCTGCCTCACGTCTAACGTCCTCACGTCTTTTTCTTGCTTCTGTTTCGTCAATAATACCTGCATTTAAATCGGCATCAATAGCCATTTGTTTACCAGGCATAGCGTCCAATGTAAAACGTGCTGCAACTTCTGCAACCCTACCAGAACCCTTTGTAATAACCATAAAGTTAATTAAAACAAGGATAAGAAATACAATAATACCAACTACAAAATTACCACCAACAACGAATTGACCAAAAGCCCTAATAACATCACCAGCTGCATCAACACCTTCATGACCATGAAGCAAAATAGTCCTTGTAGTAGATACGTTAAGAGATAACCTAAATAATGTAGTAATCAATAAAACGAAAGGAAATGAAGAAAAATCAAGAGGTCTTTCTGCATATAACGCAACTAATAATATAATTACACTAACAGTTATACTTAATGTTAATAAAATATCTAATAATACTGCAGGTATTGGAACAACCATAACAATAAGTATTGCCATAATTCCAACAGCAAGAGTAATATCTGAATGCCTTGAGGCTTTTTTTAATACACTTAATGCTTTTGCTTGCACATCGCTTGTAGCCATTTCATTATCCTTTTATAAATTACCCACCAAGCCTACGCTTGAATTTGTCTATAGTCATTAAAATTTGAGCTAACGCTTTATATAGATTTTCGGGTATTTCCTCATCTATGTCAACAGAATTAAATAAAGTTCTTGCAAGTGGTGGATCTTCATGGATTTTTATACCATGTTTTCTTGCTAATTCTTTGATTTTTAATGCCATTAATCTTTGCCCTTTCGCCACAACTTTTGGTGCTCTATCTTTATCAAAATCGTATCTTATAGCAACGGCGTAATGGGTTGGGTTTGTAATAACTACATCTGCATTTGGGACTTCTTCCATCATTCTTTTTCTTGCTGCTTCTCTTTGGGCTTGACGGATACGATTTTTTACAGTAGGGTCTCCTTCCATTTGCTTATATTCTTCTTTAATTTCTTGTTTAGTCATTTTAATATCTTGATTATGTTGCCATTTTTGATACATATAATCTAAAATACCTAAAATAAACACAAGAATGCCTATCTTTAACACAATTTCAAAAACTAATTTGCCGAGATATACCATTTGATCCATTAATTCTGCATCAGTCATACGAACTATAGTATCCATTTCTCCAGCAACTATAGACCAAGCATAAGCTGAAAGAATAAAAACTTTAAAAAGATTTTTTAATAAATCAACAACTTTACGCTTGTTAAAAAAAGTTTTGAAAAAATTAGTAAAGAAATTTAACTTATTAAATTTTGGCTGAATTGCCTTACCTGTAATATAAAAACCTACTTGAAAAACGTTAATGGCAGCTGCAATTACAAAAATAAAAGCTAAAAAAGGTAGAGATACTTTTGCAATAAATTTAAGACTATACATATATAAAAATATTGTAGATTCTTCATCTACAGTAAAATCATTAAATTGGAACATTTCTTTAAATAACCCTTGAAAATTATCAAAGAAATACCCAGTATAGTAATACAAAATCAATATAGAAGCTAAAAGAAGCACTCCAGAAGATAAATCTATACTTTTTGCAACATTACCTTCTTTTCTTGTGTCTTCTTTCTTTTTGGACGTGGCCTCTTCCGACTTTTCAGCACCGTCTTGATTTTCTGCCATTAAATCACCTTAAAATTTAATTACTCATTATTTCAAAAAACTTTTGTATCTGTCTAAAATATTCAAACATTACTTTTTCAAAAGCCACATAAAAAAGTTGCATAGATGCTATTAACATAATTGCTCCAATGCCTATTTTTAAAGGAAAACCCACAACCATTAAGTTGATTTGAGGAACAAGCCTTGCCATTACCCCCATAACAGCATTAGTAATCATTAAGGCAATAAAAGCTGGTGCTATTATTTGCATTGCCACTATAAACATTTTTGTAAGTGTTGATATTACAAACATTACTCCCTCTGGATTAAAAGCAAAATTTGTAAGAGGTAAAAATTCAAAAGATTGAGTAACTGCAAGGATAAAAATATGGTGTCCGTTTATAGCTAAGTAAATTAAAGTAGCTAAAATGTTATAAACTTGACCAGTAAAAGATACTGAGGCATTTGAACTTGGGTCAAAAACATTTACCATACTAAAGCCCATTTGGTAATCAAGTAGATAACCTCCAAGTTGTAATGCAGAAAAAAGTAAACTAGTCATTGCACCTATTATTATCCCTATTAAAACTTCTTTAAATGCCATTAATACAAGCCATAATACATTAGGGTCTGTAACTGCTATAGGATTTATTAGTGGCACTATAAGTAGAGAAATAATAATAGTTAGTAAAAACCTAATTTGTGGTGTAACAACAGCACTTGAAAAAATTGGTGCCGTAAAAAATATACCACCCATTCTAATAACGACAAAAAAGTAAGTCAAAAGCCTTGCAGGCTCAAAAAGCTCCTCAAAACCCATAATTATATGTATAAATTAAAATAAAAAATATAACAAGTTTTAGATTGATTATTGCTACATATATTTTTATGATAAATTTATTACTTAAAAATTCAAAAAATATACGAGGTAAAATATGCCGTTTATCAATGTAAAATTAGCTGGAACTCCACCAACTAAAGAACAAAAAGAAGAAATAATTAAAGGCTTTACAGATATTTTAGTAAAAACATTAGGCAAAAATCCAGATACTACCGTAGTAATTATTGAAGAAGTGCCTACAGATAATTGGGGTATCGGTGGAAAATCTGTAACAGAAAGAAATAAGAAATAAATATTATAACGATTAGATATTATTTAATTCTATAAAAATATATTGGGATTTATAGTTTATCGTCTGTGAGACGATTGTAATTGTCGTGGCAATTTACAAATAATACAAAAAATTTCGTGATAAAATTTTTATCAATCATTTTTACTGGATTACTTCGTCGCTTCACTCCTCGTAATGACTGTTTTTACATTTTTAACCCTTCAAAAGTCATTGCGAGAAAAACGCCAGTTTTTCGTGGCAATCCACAAATTATATAAACAATTTCTATTTTTATATACTTGTTTCGGTGTAAATATTATTTCAAATGATATTCTTCCTAAAGAACACAATTTTTTAATCTTGATAAATGATACAAAAAATTTCGTCCTAAAATTTTTTGTCAACCGTTTCGCAGAAGTAAATTCTGCTCCACTTACGAAAAAACATTCGTTTTTTCGCTCCAATTTCTGTCCTGAAATTGTTACATTTTGGTTAAAATTTCGTCATAAAATTTTTATGTATCCATAATCTAAAAACTTGAAACAATAAATATCTTTAAAATTTATCAATAATATTGAAACGGTAACAAGATACATAAAGAATACAATTTTTGAACTCAGAAGTAATGACATATATTTATTCAATGTTTTTTGGGAGCTTTGGGTGGAACCCCGAGCGTAAGCGAGTTTGCGACCTTATTGAATAAATATATGGAATGCTTCTACTTCTGGAGAAAAAATTGTGTTCTTTAGGAAAGTTGATATTGAAACAACCTTTACACCGAAACAAGTTTAAATATATAAAAACTTTTCAAGACAAAATTTTAACCAAAATGTAACAATTTCAGGACAGAAATTGCAACGAAAAAACGAATGTTTTTTCGTAGGTGGAGCAGAATTTACTTCTGCGAAACGGTTGACAAAAAATTTTAGGACAAAATTTTTTGTATTATATATGGATTGCCACGAAAAACTGGCGTGTTCTCGTGAGTGACTTTAAAACAGTCATTACGAGGAGTGTAACGACGAAGTAATCCAGTAAAAAGGTTGAAAATAGATTTAGTTTTAAAATTAATTAATTATAAAACTTTCATTTATTTAACTTTGAAATGATAAATAAATATAAATTTTTTAA
>JAZSQT010000152.1:0-6156 GCA_045538075.1 Mucispirillaceae bacterium | reverse complement strand
TAAAACTGTCATTACGAGGAGCAAAGCGACGAAGTAATCCAGTAAAAAAGGTTGATAAAAAATTTAGTTTTAAAATTAATTAACTCTTTTCGGTGTAAAGATTATTTCAATATCAACTTTCCTAAAGAACACAATTTTTTCTCCAGAAGTAAAACATTCCATATATTTATTCAATAAGGTCGCAAACTCGCTTACGCTCGGGGTTCCACCCAAAGCTCCCAAAAAACATTGAATAAATATATGTCATTACTTCTGAGTTCAAAAATTGTATTCTTTATGTATATTGTTATCCTTTCAATTTTATTTAAAAATTTATATTTATTTATTATTTTAAAGTTAAATAAAGGAAAGTTTTATAAATAGATTTTTTTACTAAATTTCATATCAACCATTTTTACTGGATTACTTCGTCGCTTTGCTCCTCGTAATGACAGCTCTAAAGTCATTGCGAGAAAAACGCCAGTTTTTCGTGGCAATCCATAAACTATATAAACAATTTCTGTTTTGATTTCATATCAATTTTTTTACTGGATTACTTCGTTATTTCACTCTTCATAATAATATTAAGACTTGAAGAAGTTAGAATATTTATACGATAAATTATAACATAAGATATTAATAAAAATGCCTACCTTTAAAAAGGTAGGCATTATATAAATTAACAATTAAAATTATTATTAGAATAATACTTTAACTTGAGCACCAGCAAGCAACTCTTCTATTGCTGCACCAGTGAAATCTGCCATACGTCCAAAGTAGCCAACCTCAGGAGTGATAACGAAATGTCCTTCAGCAAATTTGATTGGAGCTTGAACATATACACCGTATCCATTAAGTGCTGTTTTATCACCATTGTCGTTAGTAATAAAGTCTGCGTAAGATTGTTGCCAACCGCCACCAACTTCAAGAGCAAGCATTTCGCTAATATTAACACCGAATACTACTGTAGCACCCCAAGTAGATACATCTTCTACAGAATCACCATCTATCATATAGCTACCTAATGAGTTTCCACCTATAGTTGGGTTTTCGCTAACACTTTGATAAGCAGTAGCTCCACCAGAAATAAGATTAGCAGCACCATACATACCAGAATTCATACCGTAGAAAGCACTAACACCAGCATACATATTGCCAAAGTTGTATTTACCAGTTAAACCAACGTGCCAAGCGTGAACGTTAAATCTTTTAGCATCAGCATCACGATCAAAAGTGTATAAACCGTAAGTACCGGCTATTTTACCAGTAAAATTGTCAAATTTTAAGTTGTAAGCAACTTCAAAACGAGGAATGTATTCTTCTGCTGCTGAAAATCCAGGAATAGTAATATTAGCTGTTTTATCTACGCCATTCGCAACTACAGCAAAATCTAAACCTGCATAGCTAACCATAATCATAGGACGACGAGTATCATCTGCAGCACCAAAACCTGCAAGACCACCATCTGTATACCATACAGTATTAGATATTTTTGTTCCTGCTAAAGTAGTTTTGTTACCAGCGATTAATGTTAAACCATTTTCAAAAGTGTAACCACCGTAGAACTGACGAAAACCAATAGGAGAGTTAATTTGATCTGGCTTAACATTCATTTCTGCATTAGCAAAAAAGTTGCCTACACTAAAATTGATACCAAAACGAGAGTTTGGTTGCCAATTCATTTTAAAATCACTACCAATATCGTTAGTTCTGCCATTTGATACGTTTTTGTAATCGTAAACGGCATTCATACGAACTTGACCATACATTTTCAAACTCATGCCATCTGGCATAGGAATTTCAAAAGCTAATGCTGGCATTGCAAGCATTACCATTAAAACAGAAAGTAAAAGTTTTTTCATTAAACAATTCCTCCATAAAATAAATTATCTGACATCAAATATTAGCCTATTAAAACACTATATGCAAGCACTTTAATACATATAACTCTTGAAAAAGTCTTATTTAATAAGCATCTCCGTAATATTAACATTTGCTTTAATAAATTTTAGCTTATTTACCAATAAGTTAAAGAAGAGTAACAAAAGTTATCAAATATGAAAAAAATATAAAGAAATTTAGCTTAATTTTAATTTCAATACTTCAATACTGCTTTTTTTAGACTTAAAGAAAAGCAAAATATATACATTTTCTTTATCTTTTACTATATCAGATTCTATTATCACTGGTTTTTTATCTTCTGATTGCCATAAGGTAGCAATTTTATCATCAATTAATGAATATAATCCGTAATAAGATTTTTTATATTTATCGTTACCTGTAGTTTTTCTTTCAACTGGTTCGTTACTTTGCAGAAAAAATTTGCCTTTAGTTACTTCTATAACCCTTGGATAAATTGGTATTGATAAAATTTCTTCGTCAACATTATCTATACCTCCAGTAGTAGTTGTTTTAAAAAACTGTCTTGAATACTTTAATTTATGAGGGCTATCACTAAAAAATCCTTTATACTCTTGAAGCTTTCCTTGAGCATCTTTTACTAATATGCTACCTATTGCATTATAAGATATTTCACCAATACTTGAATCTCCATATCCATACAACCTATATTCAGATAATGAACCTAACTTTTTGCCTATTCTATATTCATCATCAATATAATCATACTCATATATTGGGCTTGTAAAATCTCCATTGTCAAATTCTTGAGCCATAAGAGTTTTACCATTATTAGAATAATACGTTCTAAATAAATAAGGCTCTCTACCTATCTCAAGATTAAATGTATCGTCAATATATTCGTAAACGTAAGATTCAACCCGTGTGCCGTATTTTATATTTGATATATAAATTTCGTCTATATTATTGTTGTTATTATCAACTACTTCAATGTTTACAATATCATCAAAATCGCCAATTAATGATATATTCTTTTCTAAAATTAATTTATCTCCATCTATTTTATAAAAAGTAATAGATTTTTTATCTGCAAGAATAACGTATATACCTTTTTCTACACCAAAAGGATAACCAATAGCTGTAGAAACTATATTCTTTTTAACCCTTTCATTTATTACTTCTATATTTGTTACATCTATATCGAGGCTTCCAACTACTGGAATTTTTGACGAAATTATATCTGTATTTTGAAAACGAAAATTACATTCTGCTTCACCATTATTATTAACACAAGTTAAATTATAATCACTTTCTTTTGACTCTATAAAATTTCTATCTTTAAATACTGCGTATAATATTTCTGCTGAAAAAATACTATCAAGGTCTGAAAAGGTAGTCTTTATAGGGATAGGTGTTTTAACAACTGCTTTATCGCCAACTTTTGCCCTTTGACTGCCTTTAAATACTCCACTTAAATTTAAACCGTCAGAAGAATTGACAGTAAAAGTGCCTATAGTATGAACTTTTTTACCTAATGATTTTTTCGTTACTGGGTTAAAAAGCTCCTCTCCATATCTCGTTATATCAAAAATACTTCCTTTTATAATCTTATTCTGCTTATCTAATTTAACTCTAATACTATTATTTGATACCGATACTACTGTGCCTTTTAAATTTTTTGACCAATTATTTATATCATTAGTAAATTCGTCTAAAGTATCAGTTGCATAAGAAATAGTTGTATAGAATAAAAATAATAAAATAAAAGGTAATTTTTGAAAAATATTCATCTACTACTCTTACAATATATATCTACTTAAATCAACATTAGAAGAAATTTCCCCAAGTCGTTCTAAAACGTAATTCTTATCTATAACAAGCTCACCTGCTTTTTCTGGAGCTTCAAAAGAAATCTCTTCTAACAATTTTTCCATAATAGTATGCAATCTTCTTGCACCTATATTTTCGTTGTTAGCATTAACATCGCAAGCAATAGCTGCAATTTCTTCTATACCGTCATCAGTATAAGTAACTTTTGCTCCATCTGCATCAAGAAGTGCCACGTATTGCTTAGTAAGAGCATTCTCTGGTTCTTTTAATATTCTAATAAAATCTTCCTTAGATAGTGATTCTAATTCTACCCTAATAGGAAATCTACCTTGTAACTCTGGTATCAAATCAGACGGTTTTGCCACAGAAAAAGCACCTGCAGCAATAAATAATATATGGTCTGTTTTTATCATACCATATTTAGTCATTACTGTAGAACCTTCAACTATTGGCAACAAATCCCTTTGAACACCCTCTCTTGAAACTTCTGCACCACGACCACCACTACCAGATGAACAAACTTTATCTAACTCATCAAGAAAAATAATTCCAGACTGCTCAGCCCTCTTCAACGCAATAGATTTAACATCGTCCATATCTATTAGCCTATTCATTTCTTGAGATTCAATAATACTTCTTGCTTCACTAATTTTCATTTTTCTCTTCTTTTTCTTTGAAGGAAAAATATTTTTTACCATATCTTGAATATCCATACTCATATCTTGAAACCCAACATTAGACAACACTTCAACGTGGGGCGAAGCTTCATCTACATCAAGTTCAATAATTCTTTCTTCTAACTTGCCCTCTTTAAGCATAACACGAAATTTTTCTCTCGTTTGGCTATCATCTACTGGAACCTTGCCATTATATGGAGCTCTTGGTGGCACAAGCAAATCTAATATCCTATCTTCTGTAGAAACTTTTGCTTTATCTTTTACAAGCTCTCTTTGTTCGCTACGAACTATATTTACAGAAATTTCTACTAAATCTCTAACCATAGATTCAACATCACGACCGACGTAACCAACTTCTGTAAATTTAGTTGCCTCTACTTTAAAAAAAGGCGAGCCAGTAAGTTTTGCAAGACGCCTTGCAATCTCTGTCTTACCAACACCAGTAGAACCAATCATTATTATATTTTTTGGTGTAATTTCATCTTGCAACTTGCCAGATAGTTGCAACCTACGCCACCTATTACGTAAAGCCACTGCAACAGCCTTTTTTGCATTTTTTTGACCAACAATGTATTTATCAAGTTCTGCAACTATTTCTTTTGGAGTAAGACTTTCGCTCATATATTATATTTCCTCTATAACTATATTTTTATTAGTATATATACAAATATCCCCTGCAATTTGCAAAGATTTTTCTGCAATATCTCGTGCAGATAAATCAGTATTTTGAGCTAACGCTCTTGCAGCAGCAAGGGCGTATGAACCACCAGAACCTATAGCAGATATCCCATCTGTAGATTCTATAACATCGCCATTACCAGATAATAAAAACATATCATTTTTATCTGCAACAATCATCATCGCTTCAAGTTTTCTCAAAAATCTATCACTACGCCAATCTTTAGCAAGCTCAACGGCAGCACGTGGAAGTTTGTTTGAAAAATCTTTTAGTTTGCTTTCAAATCGCTCCATTAACGTAAAAGCATCTGCAGCAGACCCAGCAAAACCACATAATATATTTCCGTCTCCAAGACGTCTAACTTTTTTTGCATTTTCTTTCATAACTATAGAACCTAATGTAACTTGACCGTCGCCAGCAAATGCAACATTGTTATTACGCCTAACTGCAACTATAGTTGTAGCCATAATTTTATCTTGATTGTGCATAATTTTCTCCCACTAAAATGTAAATTATAACAAATAGAATTAAAATTTACCAGTAATTTTATTTAGTATTCAAAGGAGGGTGTTATTACAATAAATTACAAAAAATTTCGTGATAATTTTTTATATATCCATAATATTAAAACTTGAAACAATAAATATCTTTAAATTTTATCAATAATATTGAAACGACAACGAGATACATAAAGAATACAATTTTTGAACTCAGAAGTAATGACATATATTTATTCAATGCTTTTTGGGAGCTCTGGGTGGAACCCCGAGCGAAGCGAGTTTGCGACCTTATTGAATAAATATATGGAATGTTTCTACTTCTGGAGAAAAAATTGTGTTCTTTAGGAAAGTTGAAATTGAAATAACCTTTACACCTAAATGAGTTAATTAATTTTAAAACTAAATTTCTTATCAACCCTTTTTACTGGATTACTTCGTCGTTTCACTCCTCGTAATGACATATTTAAAAGTCATTAACCTTTTTAAGTCATTGCGAGACGATTTTAATCGTCGTGGCAATCTATAATACGAAATTTCGTCATAAAATTTTTTGTATTCATAATCTAAAACTTGCAACAATAAATATCTTTAAATTTTATCAATAATATTGAAACGGTAACAAGATACATAA
>JAZSQT010000124.1:0-5762 GCA_045538075.1 Mucispirillaceae bacterium | reverse complement strand
ACGTTATTAATTTAGATTTTTCAAAGTTATATTTTGCCTATTGCTTTTATATTATTTGCAGTTTTTTCTATAATTAGACAAAACCTTTATGCTCTTATATCTGGAGTAGTTGCTCTTGCTATGAGTGGTTGGATAATTTATAATGGCAAGGATAATATAGAAAGTATTATAGTTGCAGTAATAGCAGCTCTTTGCGTTGCAGCAGCTGTTATGAAGAAAAATTAATATTTATACTTGTAAATAAGTATTTAATCTGATAGAAAATTTAGTTTGGAGGTGCTTAAATGGCAATGAACAAAGAAAAAAAGCAAGAATTAATAAGCAACTTTAAGCAACATGAATCAGATACTGGTTCAAGTGAAGTTCAAGTTGCATTATTAACAGAAAGGATTGTGTATTTAACGGAACATTTTAAATCACACCCTAAAGACCACCATTCAAGAAGAGGTCTTTTAATGTTAGTTAGTAAACGTCGTAAGTTACTTGATTATCTCAAAAGTAAAAGTTATCCACGTTATCGTAAATTGATTGAAACGCTTGGTATAAGGAAGTAATCTAAATGGATAAAAAGGTTCATACTTACGAAATTAGTCTGCCTGACTCTGAAAATCCTATTATATTTGAGACTGGCTGGAAAGCAAAGCAGGCTAATGGTAGTATTTGGATTAAGCAGGGAGGAACAGTTATTCTTGTTACTGCAGTAGCAGGTAAAGCTCCAGATACATATCAAGATTTTTTTCCTTTAACTGTAAATTATATTGAAAAAATGTATGCTGCTGGAAAAATTCCCGGTGGTTACGTTAAGCGTGAAACTAAACCAAGCGATAAAGAAACTCTTATTGCTCGTCTAATAGACCGTCCTTTACGTCCTTTATTTGATGACGGTTATCGTAATGAGACTCAGGTGGTAGCCACAGTTTTGTCGGCTGATGGAGATAGTCTGCCTGATATTCTGGCTATGAATGCAGCAAGTGCTGCGTTAATGATTTCCGACATACCTTTTAAAATTGCCGTTGGTGGTGTTCGTATCGGAAAACTTGATGGTAAACTTATAGTTAATCCACCAGTTAGTATTCATGATAAATTATCAATGAATATAGTAGTTGCTGGTTCAAAAGATGCAATAGCTATGGTTGAAGCCGGTATGAATGGTTCAAGTGAAGATGAAGTTATAGAAGCCCTTGAATATGGCCACGAACAAATTAAAAAACTTGTTGATATCCAAGAAAAAATGGCAGAAGAAATTGGTAAACCAGTTATGGAATATCCAGACTACTCATTACCTAAAGATGATGTAAAAAATGCTTATGACAGATTTTCTCAAGCATTTAGAGAGGCTTTTGCTATTCCTGGAAAGTTAGAAAAATATGAGGCTATTGACAAGGTTAAATCTGATTATATGGCTCAAATAGAGGCTGAATTAGGTGAGGCTTTTATTGAGAAAAAAGATATATATAAAGATATAGCTCATGAAGTAGAAAAAATTGTATTTAGAGAAGAACTTATTAAAACTCATCAAAGGGCAGATGGTAGGCGTTTAGATGAAGTTCGTCCTATTGATATTGAAGTAGGTGTTCTTCCTAATGCTCATGGCTCAGCACTTTTCACAAGAGGAGAAACTCAAGCCCTCGTAGTTGCAACATTGGGTTCTAAAAATGATAGTCAAACTATAGAAGATTTAAATGGTATCCAATATAAAAACTTTATGTTGCAGTATAATTTCCCACCATTTTCTGTAGGTGAAGTTGGTAGAATGGGAGCACCAGGAAGACGTGAAATAGGTCATGGTGCATTAGCTGAACGTGCGATTAGTGGTATAATCCCAAATGATGAAAGTTTTCCATATACAGTTAGAGTAGTATCTGAAATTTTGGAATCTAATGGTTCATCTTCTATGGCATCAGTATGTGGAGGGACATTAGCATTAATGGACGCAGGTCTGCCTATAAAAGCTCCTGTATCTGGTGTTGCAATGGGCTTAATTATGACTGATGATGGTCAATATGTTATCTTAACTGATATTATGGGGCTTGAAGACCACTTAGGTGATATGGATTTTAAAGTTACTGGAACTAAAGACGGTATTACAGCTTTGCAAATGGATATTAAGATAAAAGGTCTATCTAAAGAAATTTTAACTAAAGCTCTTGCACAAGCTAAGGAAGGTAGATTACATATCCTTAATAAAATGGCAGAAGTATTACCAACTTCAAGACCAGAGCTTGCAGCAAATGCACCGAGAGTATATCAGATGAATATTAATCCAGATAAAACAGGTGCATTAATTGGTCCACAAGGTAAAAACATTAAAGCTATCGTTGAAGCAACTGGAACTACTATTGATATCTTAGATGGTGGTGTAGTTAATATCTTTGGTAAAGATAAAAATGCTATAGATAATGCTGTTAATATGATTGAAGCTACTATTGCAGAAGCCGTTGAGGGTAAAACTTATAATGCTACTGTTAAAAAAATAATGGAATACGGTGCATTTGTTGAAATTTTACCAGGTTTAGAAGGTTTGCTACATATTTCTCAATATGCTCATGAAAGAATTGGCTCTATAGCTGATTATTTAAAAGTCGGAGATAAACTTGACGTTAAATACATAGGTAAAGATAGAAATGGTAGGATAGAGCTTTCAAGAAAAGCATTATTGCCAAAACCAGAGAAAAAAGAAGATTAATTTTTAATTATATTTAGCCTTACTATTTTTTAGTAAGGCTTTTTTATATCACATCATTATTATATAATTTTAAAAATTTACCTAATAAAATCATTGACAATAATAAGTTGAGAATTTAGTTTAATTGATTATGGATAATTTAATTTCTTTAAATTCTGTCTCAAAATTTTTTGTAGCTTCAGGTGGATTATTTGCAAAAGGTGTCTCTTTTGCTGCTGTAGATAATGTATCTTTTTCTATCAAAAAAGGTAGAAGTTTAGGTATTGTAGGAGAATCTGGTAGTGGGAAAACTACTATTGCTCGTATGATTTGTGATATATATAAGCCAGATATTGGAGAAATTTTATATAAAAACACACTGCTTGATAATTTAGGTAATAATTATAATTCTTACAGAAGAAATGTTCAAATGGTTTTTCAAGACCCATATAATAGCCTAAACCCAAAATTAAAAATAAGAAGTGCATTACAAGACGGTATTAAAAAATTTATTACAAATGATAAAACAGAAATTAATAATATTCTTAAAAAAATAATGGATATGGTAGGCTTACCTTATAATTTTTTAGATAGATACCCTCATGAGTTTTCTGGAGGACAAAGGCAGAGAATATCAATAGCACGAGCATTGTTATTTAAACCAGAGTTAATTATTGCCGATGAGCCAGTTAGTTCTCTTGATGTTTCAGTTCAAGCACAAATTTTAAATTTAATGAAACAGTTACAAAATGATGGTATTACTTTTCTTTTAATTTCTCATAATCTTGCTACAGTTTCTTTTTTATGTGATGATATAGCAGTTATGTATAAAGGGAAATTAGTAGAATATGGCAATACAGACGAGATATTAACATCGCCATCTTCTGATTATACTAAAAATCTTATTAAAGCAAGTATGGCTTTTGAAGGATAATATGGAGATAAAATGATTACACTTTTTAATACTATGACATCAGAAAAAACAGAATTTAAACCTATCAAAGATAAATCTGTAGGTATATATGTGTGTGGAGTTACAGTATATGACTATACTCATATTGGACACGCAAGAAGTTCAGTAGTTTTTGATGTTATACGCCGTGTATTTATTCATAATGGATATAATGTTACATTTGTTAAAAACTTCACAGATATTGATGATAAAATAATTAATAGAGCAAATGAAAAAGGAATAGAATGGAAAGAATTGGCAGAAAAATTCATATTAGAGCATGATAAAGATATGGATAGCCTTTTTATAATGCGTCCAGATTATACTCCAAAAGCAACGGAATATATTGATAAAATGATAGATTATTGCCAAAAATTAATAGATACTAACCATGCTTACGTAGTTGATGGAGATGTATATTTTAGGGTAAAAAGTTTTTGCGATTACGGAAAATTATCTAAAAGAAATTTAGATGATATGATGGCAGGTGCAAGAGTAGATGTTAATGATAAAAAAGAAAACCCACTTGATTTTGCCTTATGGAAAGCTGCAAAGCCTAATGAACCATCATGGGATTGTCCTTGGGGTAAAGGTCGTCCTGGTTGGCATATAGAATGTAGTGTAATGAGTGAATCTATATTAGGTGCAAATATTGATATTCATGGAGGTGGTCAAGATTTGATTTTTCCTCACCATGAAAACGAAATAGCACAATCTGAGTCTATTACTTGTTCTTGCTTTGCAAATTATTGGATACATAATGGATTTGTAAATATTAATAAAGAAAAAATGTCTAAATCTCTTAATAATTTTTTTACTATAAGAGAAGTATTAGAAAAAATTACTGACCCTGAAACTTTAAGATTTCTATTTCTTACAACTCATTATAGACAACCATTAGAATATTCAGAAGATAAAATTAAAGAAGCGTCAACGGCATTAAATAGAATTTATATTTATTTTGATGAATTAGAGCATGCTACTGGCTCTAAAAATGGAAAAAATCTTATTGAAAATATTATTGACGCAAAAAATACTTTTATTGCTGAATTTAATTCATCTTTAAATGATGATTTTAATACTCCAAAAGCTACTGCTACAATTTTTGAAGTAATTAGAAATTTTAATACTATCTTGTCATCTAAGCCGTCTATAGACACAATTAACACTTTAAAAGAAACATCTTATTTTATGAAAGAAATTATTAATAAAGTTTTAGGAATATTAAATTATTCATCATCAGATTGGTTTAAAATGCGTTTATCTATTCCTGAAGAAGAAGTTTTATCTATGATAGAAAAAAGAAGCAAAGCAAGAGCAGAAAAAGATTTTGCTACTGCAGATGCCGTTAGAAATGAATTAATAGATAAGGGTATTGAAATCCTTGATACACCAACTGGAACAAGATATAGAACTAAATAAAATATTATCCCTTATAACTACCATTATAAGGGATAATTATCAGTTTATTTATTTTTGCAACAAGTTCCCTTAAATGCTGCCTTTAATACTTCAACACAAGTATCTATTCCCATGCTACTATTGATAACAATATCGTAATGACTCTTTTCTCCCCATTTTAAGGAAGTAAAGTAGCTATAGTAAGTAGCTCTATCTTTATCTAATTGTTTGACAAATTTTTCTATATCAACAATTTTTGGTTTGTATTCATCTTCAACACGTTTTACTCTTTCTGCAATTGGTGCATGTATAAATACTTTAAGACAATTTGGATAATCTCTTAAAATATAATCGGCACATCTACCAACAATAACGCAAGAGCCTTTTTCTGCAATACCTTTTACTAATTTATCTTGAGCTTGATATATTTTTTCCGTCATAGGTATATGGCAAGTATGATCATAGGCATCAAATATAGAATGAGTGGCTTTTAATTGCTCAATTTTTCTAATTAATTCTTCTGTTATGCCAGTTTTATCTGCAATCATTTTTATTAAATCTTTATCATAAAAATCAATGTTTAATTCTTTGGCTACTTTTTCGCCTATTATTCTACCACCAGAGCCGTATTGACGCCCAATGGTTATTATACAGTTATTTTTTTCACTCATTTTAATCTCCTGTATATAAAAACATATATATATTTGTATGATACAATAATTATTCTAATTTATCAATTACTTT
>JAZSQT010000046.1:0-50106 GCA_045538075.1 Mucispirillaceae bacterium | reverse complement strand
TATTTTTGAATCAGTAAAACATACAGCATTAATTCATAAATCTGGTGGTGGAACTGGTTTTTCATTCTCTCGTTTAAGACCTAAAGATGATGTAGTAAAAACTACTAAAGGCGTTTCATCTGGTCCAGTTTCTTTTATGTCTGTTTTTGATGCAGCGACAGAAACAATTAAACAAGGTGGTATGCGTAGAGGTGCAAATATGGGTATCTTACGTGTAGATCACCCAGATATTATGGATTTCATATACGCAAAAGAAGATAAAACTAAATTAACTAATTTTAACCTTTCTGTAGGTATTACAGAAGAGTTTATGAAAAGTGTTAAGGAAAATAAAGATTTTGATTTACTAACACCAAGAACAAAAGAAAAAGTTTCTTCTTTAAATGCAAGAAAAGTATTTAATGAAATGGTTAGACTTGCGTGGGAAGGAGGAGATCCAGGTATTATTTTTCTTGATAGGATTAATAACGCTAACCCTACTCCAGCTGAAGGAGAAATGGAAAGCACTAATCCATGTGGAGAACAACCATTATTACCCTATGAATCATGTAACCTTGGTTCTATAAATCTTGCAAAATTCGTTAAAAATAATGAAATAGATTGGGATAGTCTTGAAAATACCATTAAAATTGCAGTCCGTTTTCTTGATAATGTTATTGAAATGAATAACTACCCTATACCACAAATTGATAAAATGACTAAACGTAACAGAAAAATAGGCTTAGGTATAATGGGTTGGGCTGATATGCTTGTTATGCTTTCTATTGCTTATGATAGTCAAGAAGCTATTAATTTAGCAGAAAAAGTTATGAAATTCATTCAAGATAAAGCGAGAGAAATGTCATCGTTGTTAGCAGAAGAAAGAGGTAGTTTCCCAGCTTTTGAAAAAAGTATATATCCTGCAATGGGATTTAAAGCAATGCGTAATGCTACAGTTACTACTATTGCTCCTACTGGAACAATATCTATTATTGCAGGTGCATCAAGTGGTATTGAGCCATATTTTGCCCTTGCTTACTATCGCAATGTTATGGATAACAATAAACTTCCAGAAGTTAATCCAATTTTCGTTGATATAGCAAAAAAAGAAGGTTTTTATTCAGATAAACTTATGAATGAATTAGCTGATAATGGCAACACTCATGGTATTGATAATGTTCCAGATAAATGGAAAAAAGTTTTTGTTACAAGTCATGAAATAAAACCTATTTGGCATGTTAAAATGCAAGCAGCTTTTCAAAAATATACAGATAATGCTGTTAGTAAGACTATTAACTTTGAAAAAGAAGCAACCATAAAGGATATAGAAGATGCTTATATGTTAGCTTACGATTTAGGTTGTAAAGGTATTACCGTATATAGAGATGGTAGCCGTAATGACCAAGTATTAAATATTGGTAAAATTGAAGAAAAAGAAGAGAATAAAGAAGAAGTATCAGTAAATGCTCCAAAAGAAAGACCAGCAGTTTTAATTGGTAAAACTATGGAAATGCAAACTGGCTGTGGTAAGATGTATGTTACTATAAACCAAGATGAAGAAGGTAAAGTATTTGAAGTTTTTACTAGCATTGGTAAAGCTGGTGGTTGTGCTCAAAGTCAATGTGAAGCTATTGGACGACTTATGTCTCTCAATCTTCGTTCTGGAGTTAAACCAGAATTTATAGTAAGACAACTTAAAGGAATTTCTTGTCATATGAAATATGGATTTGGAGATAAACAAGTTCTTTCTTGTGCAGATGCAGTTGGTAAAGCCCTTGAGATTGCTCTTAATAGTCCTATTGATTTTAAAGTAATAAGACAAGATACAATAACGGTTGATTCTATATTAGAGAAAATGGACAAGAAAGATAGTAAAAGAACAGTTGCAAATGGTGCTTGCCCTGAATGTGGAGGGCCAATAGAACACGTTGAAGGCTGTAATGTATGTCATTCTTGTGGTTATTCTCACTGTAGTTAATAAATATCATATTAAAGATATATTTTTTTAAGCCTGCTTATGCAGGCTTTTTTATATATAAATTCACATAAATATTGTAATACATTATATATTATTCTTTAACTTATAAAAAACTTTTACATAAGATTTATAGCGTGATTCTGCTACACTTACGAAAAGATATTCATTGTTTTGGTTCAATTTCTGTTCTGAAATTGTTATATTTTTGTTAAAATTTCGGCTTAAAATTTTTGTATCATTTATTAATTTAAAAAAGTATTATCTATAATTTGAGATAATATTTTTTAGAATTTATAATAAATATTTATATGGTCTTGATTTTGTTTATAAAATAATTATGATTAATTATAA
Organism: Mucispirillaceae bacterium; assembly: GCA_045538075.1. GTDB lineage: Bacteria > Chrysiogenota > Deferribacteres > Deferribacterales > Mucispirillaceae > JAZSQT01. The sequence continues at coordinate 47,798 of JAZSQT010000046.1, read as the reverse complement.
TAAAAATAAATAGGAATAAAACATGTCTGAAGTTATTGAAAATAAATTAAAAAATGCAGATTCAATATATTTAAAATTACATGGAGAAAATCCAGTAGCTTGGCAAACTTGGTGTGATGAAACTTTTGAATTAGCAAAAAAACTTAATCGCCCTATTTTTCTTAGTTCTGGTTATGCAAGTTGTCATTGGTGTAAAGTTATGGAAAAAGAATCTTTTTCTGACGAAAGTATAGCAAAAATTTTAAATGATAATTTTATACCAGTAAAAGTAGATAAAGATGAAATGCCAGATATAGACAAAGAATACCAATTTTACTTGCAATCTATGGGAGAAGCTGGTGGTTGGCCTTTAAGTGTTTTTATTACCCCAGATAAAGAACCTTTTTTTGCAGGCACTTATTATCCTAAAAATCCAAGCCCAGATAAACCGTCTTTTCAGATGATTTTAGAAAATATTATAAAAATATATAATAATTCATATAGTGAAATAGAACGAGTTATAAAAGTTAGAAAAGATTTTCTAAAATCTTTTTATGAAGTTAATATTGATAAAAATTTATTAGAAGATGAAGAAAAATTATACCAAATTACAGAATTTAAAAAAATATTAGATTATGAGTATGGAGGCTTTAGACAAGGTGCTAAATTTCCTAATATTCCAGCATTACTTTATCTTTATGAATTAATGGATAAAGATGAAGAAATTTATAATTTTTTAGTAACAACTGCAAATAAATTAATTACTTCTGCTATTAGCGACCATATTTTTGGAGGTTTTTTTAGATATACTGTTGATAGAAAATGGCTTACACCTCATTTTGAAAAACTATTAACAGATAATGCTCAAATTCCTTTATTTTTATTAAAAATGTATGAAAAAACTGAAAATAACGCATATTTAATTACTGCAAAAAAAGGAATTGATTACGTTATAAATAATCTAATGACTGAATACGGTATATTAAATTCTATTGATGCAGATAGTTTAAATAATAATGGAAACCTTGTTGAAGGATATTATTATAAAGTTACAGATAGAGATTTTTCTGTATTAAGTGATGGTGAATTAAAGAATTTTCCTAATGATGCTGGAATTGAAAATGGCGTTATATATTTAAAAAGCCATGAGTATATAAAAGTTGCAGCAATGCAACCTACATTAGATAAATTAGCAAATCGCATTTCATCTGTAAAAATACCACCTATAAAAGATAATAAAATTATATCTGGATATAATTTTATGTTTGTAACAACATTATTAACTTGTTTTCAAGTTTCAAGTGATGAATGGTATTTAAATCAAGCTTCATCACTTTTTCAAAAAATCAGATATTTAGCTGTAGATAATAACAAAGTATATAGATGCTCTTATCACGGAAAATTATTTGATTATAGCTCATTAGAGGATCACGTATATTATTTAGAAGCAGCTATTAATTTTTTTGAAATAACGAGAGAAAAAGAATTAGCAATAATTATTCAAGGTATAGCTGATGAAATAGATAAAACATTTATTAAAGATGGAATACCGTATTTAAATGTTGATAAAACTATTCTTGACTCTTTTGACGATGATAAAGAAAATCCATTATCACTATACTTTTATTTAAGAACTAAGTATAGTCATTTATTTAGAGGAGAAATAAGTAATAAATATAAAGACTTTGCAAAAGATAGAGCAATGCGTTTTCCTACTGGACACCCAACTATATTAAAAACGTATTTATAATATTATATAAAAAAGCCACCTACTATAAAAGTTGGTGGCTTTTTTATTATTATAAATCGTTAAAAATTAATCCTGTTGCTAATTTTGGATAGAAATACGTTGATTTTTGAGGCATTACTAAACCACTTTCAGAAACTTCTCTTATAGTTTCCATATCTTCTGCATGAAGAATAAAAGCAATAGATGGATTATTCTGCATATAATTAGATATTTCATCAAAAGTTTGCATAAAATGGATACCATCTTTAGCAAGTAATTTTTCTTCGCTAAATCCAAGATGTGATTTTAATACAAGGTCTTCAAGAAGATAAGTATCAACTTTTCTATATACTGGATGCAAGCCTTCTACAGCTTCATTTATGATTTTCATGCCGTAATTTCCTTGCATACCTTTAAATACCCAACAACCTGTTTGGTTTGCAGTATCATTCATAAAGATATTAATATCATCTTTATCATTAAGTTTAACGTAATCAAAAGATGATTTTAGTCCGTCTAATATAACACTATCTTTAAAGTTTTCGTCAACATCAATTACTCTATGAGTAGGAAATACTTTAAGACCCTTATCTTGAAAATTAATAAACATCATCATAACGTAATCGTATGGTTTAAGATCATCGCTTGTATCACCATTTAACATTCTCATAGTATCACGATACCTAATAGCTGTTTCGTAACGATGATGACCGTCAGCAATATAGATAGATTTATCTTTCATAAAATTTTGAATATACTCGATATTCTCTGGTTTATTAATTAACCAAACTGAATGTTTAATATTTTCATCATCAACTGCACTTGCTGCTGGCATAGTTTTTTTGATTTCATTAAAAACAGTATCAAGTAAGTTTTCTCCATCTTGATAAAGTCCAAAAATTTGAGAAAAATTAGCCTTACTTGCTTTCATTAATTCATATCTATCTTGTTTAGGACCAGATAATGTCCTTTCATGAGGGAATACTTTTCCCTTGCCAAATTCTGAAAGTTTAAGAGCTCCTATAAAACCTGATCTAACGTATTGTTTTTCACCAAACTCATAAACTTGTTCATAAAGATAAAATGTTGGCTGTTCTTCTTTAACAAGGATACCTTCTTTGACCCAGTTTCTATATTGCTCGCCAGCATTATCATACCTATCATCACCACCAACAGGTAAATCTATTTGAACTACATTATATGGAGAACGTTGAATAAGATTTTCTCTCATTTCTGGAGATATAACATCGTAAGGTGGTGCAATAACCTGTTTTAAAAGAACATTTTCTAAATTATACTTTACGCCTTTAAAAGGCTTAACTATAGACACTTTCGCCTCCTTTAAACCGTGCCATCTATATAATTATCTTTGCAAATTTACGTTTGCCTACCTTAAGCACTCCCGTATTGAGTGGCACAAACGTAATGTCTGAAACTCTTTCACCATTAAAATATACTCCTCCTTGCTCTGCAAGGCGTCTGGCGTCTGTTTTAGACGTAGCAAAGTTAAGCGATAAGATTATATCAAGAAGTTGCTTTCCACTTCCATTAAATTCTATCATATCTTCTGGATTTTCTTTCCTTGAAAACACTTTTTCAAAATTTTCTCTTGCTATTACTGCATCATTTTTAGAGTGATAACGTTCAATAATTTCTTCTGCAAGATTTTTTTTAGCTTCCATAGGGTGAAAATTACCATTTTCAATATCTTGTTTCATTTTATCTATTTCTGATAACGATTTATCACTTAATAAAGTGTAATAACGATACATTAAATCGTCTGTAATAGACATTAATTTACCAAACATTTCATCTGGGCTTTCAGATATACCAACGTAATTATTGAGAGATTTACTCATTTTTTGGACACCATCAAGACCTTCAATTATTGGCATAGTAATAGCTATTTGAGGTTTATAACCGTAACTTCTTAATAAATCTCTTCCCACAAGCAAATTAAATTTTTGATCAGTTCCACCAAGTTCAACATCGGCTTTTAATGCTACTGAATCATAACCTTGAATAAGAGGATACATAAACTCATGCATACCGATTGGTTGCCCTGCATGATACCTTTTTTGGAAATCATCTCTTTCTAAAATTCTCGCAACAGTAGCTTTAGCTGTTAATTCTAAAACACCTTTAGTGCCTAATTCGTTTAGCCACGAGCTATTAAATACTACTTTAGTTTTTTCCGGATCTAATATTTTGAATACTTGTTCTTTATAAGTTTCGGCGTTGACAAGAACTTGCTCTTTAGTTAAAGGTTTTCTCGTTTCAGATTTCCCAGAGGGGTCTCCTATCATACCAGTAAAATCTCCAATCAAAAAAACTATATTATGACCTAATGATTGAAAATGTTTCATTTTTTGTAACACTACAGTATGCCCTAAATGTAAATCTGGTGCTGTAGGGTCAAAACCAGCTTTAATTGTGAGAGGTCTATCTTCCTTTAATTTTTCAATTAAATCCTCTTCTGAAATGATTTCAGCCGTTCCTCTTTTAATTAGAGATAATTGTTCATCTAAATTTAACAAATTTTCACCAACCTTATTTCATCTATGAAAATATTTTAATATTTCGCATTTGTCAAAAAGAAATTTTTAATATATTGTCAGTAAAGAGATAAATTAATCCACCTATAGATAACATAGGTGCAAAAGGTAAAGGAAATTTACTATTTTTTGTATATATAACTATACATACGCCTATTAATAAACCCGTTAGTGCAGATAAAGTTAAAATATAAGGGATTGATTTATATCCTAAAAAACAACCAACCATACCAAAAATAAAAAAATCACCTTCGCCTATCCCGTCTCTCTTTTTTATGTATCTGTATATCAATGCAGGGATATATAATACTAAGAACCCAGCACCAAAACCAGCTAAAAAATTAATTATATTTTTTTCGTATAAAGCAAAAACTAATGCAACTAATATACCAATAAAAGGATATATATCTGGTATAACACCTGTTTCAAAATTTTTATCAATTAAAGTTTTTATATCTGTAAATGATGAAGAAAGTAATAAAAATGAGAATATTGCATACTTTATAAAATCTAAAGATGCACCAAAAGATATATATATTAACGAGAATACTAATGCAGTAGTTATTTCAACAATAGGATATGTGATTGAAATTGATTTTTTACAATTTCTACACCTACCCTTTAATAAAATATAACTTATTACAGGTATATTATCATACCATTTAATATAGCTATTACAATTTGGACAAGACGATTTAGGGCTTACGATACTTAAACCTTGAGGTAGTCTATGAATAAGCACATTCATAAAACTACCAAATATTAACCCTAACAATATAAAAAAAATAATCAAAATAATCTCTTACTCAAATAAACTCTTATCGTAAAAATCTTCTGATTTAAATGCCATAAAAACTATATTATTATCGTTAGCATATTTAACACAATCTTCAAGACCAACTATTAAAGTTTTGCCGGCTTCAACAGCTAAAACTTTGCCTTTATTTTCTACAACAGCTTTAAAAGAATCCATTCCAACAACAGGCAAATCAAAACGTGGGTCTTGAGATGGCTTTGCAGCCTTTACAACTACTGCATTTTCTTTTGCTAACTGACAGCCTCTTGCTATTGTTTTATCTGTTCCTTCTGCCGATTCTACAGCCATAACAGATTTCTTCTTTACTACTACAGTTTGTCCAACATCAAGCCTACCAAGTTCTGAGGCTACAGTATATCCAAATGCAATATCAGCCAATTGTGATTTATCTGGCTTATTTTTAGTAAAAACACCAACTTCTGGCACTATATCTTTCAATACTTCTGATTGAGACATTGTTTCTATACCTCTCTTTTTTAAAATATCTACAACAGTATAATGAATTGTATCATTATTTCTGTTTCTAAGACGCAACAAATACCATATTGCTGTTAAATCTGGACGCAAACCACCTTCAAGGATAGTTTTATCAAACTTACCTATCATAAGCAAATGTGTTATGCCTTCTTTTTTAAGAATTTTAAGCATTTTGCCTACTTTTCCAATACCAATAAGAAATACTTTTGATACTAATGGTTCTATATTGTCCTTAATATTTTGAGCAGAAGTTATTGCTATCGTTTCTACTCCTTGTTTTTTTAAACTTTCTGCAGCAAGAGTTGGCAAATTGCCTGCCCCTGCTAATATTGCCGCTTTCATTAAAGAATCTCCTTTTGTCCATAATTGCTACTTCTAATTAATTCATCTATTTTAAGAGCAACTTTTAAAGATTGTAAATCGTGTTCTACTGTAACGATACGAGGAACTTTTCCAGTAACACAATTTATAAAATGATTTATTTCAAGTTTTAATGGATTATCTTTATATATAAATAATCTTTCATGAACAAATTCATTTTTATAACGCATTTCTCTATCGCCTAAAACTTGTTGAGAATGTCCTTGACGATAAATATTTATATCTTGGGTTGTAAAATCAAGCTCAATTAAAGCGTCTTGACCGTGTAAACTCATAACCCTTTCTTTAGTTTGACTAATCCTACTAACGTATATATGAGCAACTGAATTATTTTCAAACATAAGATTAACAGAAGCGTAATCTGCTAATTCAGTATATATAGGAGAGCCCATTGCTTGAATAGCTTTAACTTTAGAACCCATTAAATTCATAATGATATCAATATCGTGTATCATTAAATCAAGAACGATACTATCACTTTTAAAATTTGGATTGTATGGACCAATTCGCCTTGCTTCAATATAACGAGGCTTAACATCTAAATTTTTTATTTCTTGAACTGCACCATTAAATCTTTCAACGTGTCCAATATGAAGCGTAAGATTATTTTTAATTGCTATATCAAATAACTCTGTTGCTTCATTAAAATTAGTTGTTATTGGCTTTTCTACAAGAATATGTTTTTTTGATTCAAGACAAGTTTTTGCAATTTCGTAATGAAATTTCGTTGGAGCAGCTATTGTAACTGCATCAACGTGTTTTAATAATTCCTTATAATCGGTATAACCTTTATAACCTGTTTTTGATGATATTTCATCAACTAAGTCTTTATTTGTATCACAAATACCAACAAGCTCTACATTGTGAATATCTCTATACAAGTTTAAGTGGTATCTACCCATTTTTCCTAAACCAATAAGACCCACTTTTAACATAAAAAACTCCTTTATGCCTATTTTCTGGCAACACCTCTTTTTGTTGTTTCAATAAAATTTATCATAGTTTCAATTTCTGGATACTGTATTAATTCTTTCATTTTAATAACAGCATCTTCAACAAGCATACTTTTATCAAGAAAAATTTTAAGAGCTTTTTTTAATTCTACTCTAATTTCTGGCTTCATTCCTCTACGTTTTAATCCAACGAGATTTAGACCTGTGATATTACCACCCTCTAACCTACCACAAGTGCAGTATGGCAGTATATCCCTTGAAACTTGAGCAAAAGCTCCAACCATAGCCATTGTGCCAATTCGTGCAAATTGATGAATGCCGACATGCCCACCAATAACGGCATAATCTCCAACTTCAACATGACCTGCAATCATACCACTACCAACGAGTATAACACCTTTACCAAGTTTACAATCATGGCCTACATGAGAAAGAGACATTATGTAACATTCATCGCCAATAACGGTAACCCATTCATCTTCTTTAGTTGTAGCTCTATGTATAGGAGCAAATTCTCTAATTATACAATTTTTTCCTATAACAAGTTTTGTATCTTCACCTCTATAAGATACGTCTTGAGGAGCTCCTCCAACATGAGCATTAGGAGAAAGAATTGTGCCGTCTCCTATTTCTGTATTAGATTCAACTACTGCATTATATCCTATAACGACATTTTCGCCTATTTTACAATTTTTTCCAATATATGCACCTGCTGCAATTTCTGCAGAATCTGCAATCTCAGAAGATTTGTCTATGTAAGCAGATGAATGAATTGCCATATTATACTCCATTTATTACACAAAAAAACCAGCTAAATTTATCTTTCAGCTGGTTATGATAATACATTTTTACAAAAAAAAGAATAAAAAAATTAATTTTATTTAAAAACTGCTGAAAGTTGACCTACACAAACAATCTTACCATTAACAGATGCTTTACAGTCAAACCACCATATACCCATTTTAACTTGTATTAATTTTGCTTCTAAAACTAATTGGTCTCCTGGGCGAACTGGTTGTTTAAATTTAACGCCATCTATACTTACAAAAAAAGTTTGCTTACCCTCTCCAGATTTATCACCATCTTCTGCCATTTTTAGAATACCATAAATTCCAGCATTTTGTGCCATTGCTTCAACAATTAAAACTCCTGGCATAACTGGATAATTTGGAAAATGACCTTGAAAGAAAGGCTCATTAATAGTAACATTCTTAATGCCTTTAATACCATCGTCCCATACTTCTAAAATTCTATCTACAAGTATAAAAGGATAACGATGTGGTAACATCTCTCTTATTTCATCAATCTCTATTACTCTGTTTTTCAAGGTTTACTACCCTCCTTTTTAATTCTGGTAATTCTTTAAATATTGCTGACGATTTAGCAAAATTCATAACTGGAATACATGGTGAACCAACATACATTCCTTTTTCTTTCATATCGTGATGAACGCCTGCTTGACCACCAAAGATTAAACCAGAAGCTATTTTTATATGGTCGGCAAAACCTGCTTGACCACCAGCAATTACTCTATCTCCGACTTCAATACTTCCACTAAAGCCGACTTGACTTGCAATAAGACACGCTTTACCTAATGTAGTATTATGCCCTACCATTACTAAATTATCAAGTTTACTACCAAATCCTATTACTGTTGCACCTATAGTAGCTCTATCTATGCAAGTATTTGCACCAATTTCAACGTAATCTTCAATTTTTACAGTTCCCTTTTGAGGAATTTTTGTAGGATTATCACTTGGTATAAACCCAAAACCATCGGCACCAATTACTGCTCCAGCATGAATTATAACATTATTCCCAATACTACAATTATCGTAAATTGTTACATTTGGATAGATTATTGTATTTTCCCCAATAGTAACGCTATCACCTATAACTACACCAGCAGAAATTTTTGTATTTTTTCCTATTGTAACATTTTTTCCAATAGAAACAAAATTGCCAATATTAACTGGCTCAGCGTAAGACACACTTTCATCTATTACTGCAAATTTTGATATGTTGTGATTAACTGGCATAGGTGGATAAAAAGCTATCATTAATTTAACTAATGTAGCTTTTGCATCTTTAACTTTTATAACTGGTTTATCAGTAGATACATCAACATTTTCACAAACAATATAAGCAGCTGCATCGCCATTTGCATAGCCTGCTTTTGCTTGAACATTTATCATACATACAGTGCCTGATTTTTGTTCTTCTGGAATACTAATTCCATATACAGATATATCTTCTCCAGTTAAATTACCACCTACAACAGTAGCAATTTGTGATAATTTATAACTTACTTTCTCTTTTTCCATTGATTATCAAACCTTTTTACAATTTCATCAGTTATATCTAAAGCTGGGTTAGCATAAATTGCTCCAGCTCTTCCTTCTAAAACTATATCAATTTTCTTTTCTTTAGCATAAGTTTCAATTACTTTACGCATTTCTTGAACTATAGCTCCAACGTGTTGCATTTCTTTACGTTGTAACTCTTGAGTTGTATCATTTTGTAATCTTTCAAGTTCTACATTTTTCTTTTGTATTTCTGATAATTGTTTTTGAATCTTATCTTGAGACAAAAGGCTTCTTTGAGCTTCTAAATCTTTAGCTAAACTATCTCTTTCTGCTTGAATTTTTTTAGCTCTTTCTGTAGCTTTTTCTGCATCTGCCCTTAATTCTGAAAGAGCTTTTTTTCCAGCTTCAGATTTTGCCATTGCTCCTTCTAAATCAACTGTAGCAATTTTTTGTGCATAAGATACACTTGCTGTTAAACATAAAACAATAAAAGGTAAAATTAAAATTTTCTTCATTATTATCTCCTTAATCTAATAATTTATATTAATTAAAATGTTCCACCAATAGAAAATTCAAATTTATATGGGTCTTCATCTTTACGTTTATCTAATTTATAACCCCATTCAAGTCTAAATGGTCCCATTGGAGTAAGCCATCTAATACCTATACCTGCAGATTTTCTAAAATCTGTATCAAAAAAGTGTTCGTCTTCATTATAGGCTTGACCCATATCAAAAAATACTACACCTTTTAAATTAATATCTTTTTTAATTGGAAAAATCAATTCAACATTTACTTGAAAATATTTATCACCACCATATTCAAAACCATCAGAATCTCTTGGTCCGATTGAGCCAAAATCAAATCCACGTATAGTATTTATACCACCAAGTCTATATCTTTTATCTATAGGTATTTTTGCTCCACTTTTAGTAGGCATAATATAACCTATTTCACCATGTAACATAAGAACTAAATTATCCCTCCAAACAGGGAAAAATTGAGAAGTTTCAAGCCCTAATTCTAAATAATGTGCATCTCCACCTAAAAAATTACCTGCAAATTCTACAAAAAATTGGCTTTTATTACCTTTTGCAGGGTCTATTGGATTATCAAGGTTATTCCATATAATCGCAGGTGATATACTATGAGTTTGTGTAGTTCCTTCTTGTTCTTTAACGTATCTTGACGCATAAGTATCTATATCAAATATCTTAACATTATATATAGAAAAAGTATAATTCATATGCAATCGTCTTTTTATAATAGAATGACCTATACGAAGAGAACCACCTACTGCTCTTCTTGTATAATCATACCAATCATTTTCGTAACTATATAAATCTGCTCCAACACTAACTGGCCAATCCATAAACCATGGGTCAGTATAACTTAAAGAAAAATCCATTCTTTTTTGAGCTAATTCAGCTTTTAATGAAACATCATGCCCCCAGCCTAAAAAGTTACTTCTTGCAACTTCTACCATACCTAAAAAACCATCTACAGTAGAATAAGCAGCACCGACAGTAAAAGAACCTGTTCGCTGTTCAACAACATCAATATTTATATCAATTTTATCTCCATTAGCCGTTTCTGAAATTTGAACATCTTCAAAGAAACCAGTAGCCATTGCATTTGCTTTTGCTTCTTTAATTAAAGTGCTGTTATATAATTCACCTTCCATTTGGTCTATTTGGCGTCTTATAATATTATCATGAGAAGTTTTATTGCCAGTAATATTAATTCTACCAACTTTAACTGGGTTTCCTTCTTCAATTTTATACACAATATCAACTTCTTTAGTTTCATCATCAAGGTTAACTATTGGTTCAACGTTAGCGTAAGCATAACCAGATGAAGTATAAATTTCTGTAATATTAGCAATATCTTCTTGATATTTTCTAATATTAAAAATTTCTGTAGGTTTAAGTAATATAACTTTTTCTATCTTTTCATTATCTATATTTTCGTTTCCATCTACTTCAACAGACCTAACGTAATATTGATTGTTTTCTTGTATTCTTATAATTAAATTTGCTTTACTTGGGTCATCTTGATTAAATTGCAAATCTGGTTCACTTACTGCAACTTTTGCGTATCCTTTAGACATATATAATTGGCGTATAAATTCTACATCTGCGGCCATTGCTTCTTTTGATATTGTTCCACTTCCAGTAAGTAAACTCCAAAATTCTCTTTCTTTTGTAGGTATAACACTTTTTATTTCATCAGTAGAAATATGTTCATTCCCATATATAAATATATTATATATTTTTGATTTATCGCTTTCATCTATATTAAAAATTAAATCAACACTATTTACAGTTCTATCTTCCATTTGAAAAGTAATTTTTGTGCCGTATCTGTTTTCTTCTTCGTATAAAGCTCTAATTCCATCAATAGCATCTTCTATTAATTTAAAACTTAAGACTTGCCCAGTTTTAAGCAATAGTTTTTCTCTTAATTTTTTATCTTTAATTTCTTTGTTGCCACTAAATATAACTGAGCCTACTAATGGCATTTCTTTAACTATATATTTTATAGTAAATTTATCACCATCAACGTATAAATCACTATCAATCTTAAAAAATAAGCCAGTAGAATATAGTTTTTTAATGCTTTCATCTAATGCTTGCATAGAAAATTCACTACCAGTTTTTAAAAAATATTGGTTAATCCTTTCAACTGGTATTCTTTTATTGCCTTCAACAACTACTTTATCTACTTTAAAGGCATAAGAAATATTTGGGATAAATATAAAAATTAGAAAAAATATAAAAACAGGGATAATATTTAGAACCCTTATTTTCATTAATTAAGCCCCAATAATTTAAGAATTTCCTTTATTCTTAAAAATTTTGCTCTTGATAAACTTTTATTACCAATTAATCTTGCTGTTGATTCCATTATAGTTTCAACTTCTTCAAGACCATTTTTCTTCATTGTCTCACCAGTAGAAACAAGGTCAACAATAAAATCGGATAATCCTACAATAGGAGCAATTTCTATTGAACCATACAATTTTATGACTTCTACATCAAAGCCTTTTTTTGCAAAAAATTCTTTAGTTAAGAATGGATATTTCGTAGCAACTTTCATATCTTGTTTATATGAATTTTCGCTATTTTTCATAGTAGCAGAAGCTAAACGACAATAACCAAATCCTAAATCCATAAATTCATATACATCACTTCTCGTTTCAGCAAGAATATCTTTTCCAACAACTCCTAAATCAGCTGCACCATATTCAACGTAAGTAGCAATATCCATATTTCTAATAAGCAAAAAACTAATATTATTTTCTTCATCATTAAAAATTAATTTTCTTGAATTAAAATCTATAACATTATTGCTACATATACCATTTTTTATAAAAAGTTCTATTGTATCTTCTGCTAAGCGACCTTTAGGCAAAGCAACAGAAATATTATCTTTCACTTTTAACTCTCCTAATATCTGCTCCAAGGACCGATAATTTCTTCTCAAAAAATTCATAACCTCTATCTAAATGATATATTCTATGAATTTCACTTGTATTATCTGCCATAAGTGCTGCAATTACTAAACCGGCACTAGCCCTTAAATCAGAAGCCATAACTGGAGCACCACTAAAATTTTTGCAACCTTTAATTATTGCATTAGAATCATTAAGGGATATGTCTGCACCCATTCTTTTAAATTCTGGAACGTGCATAAATCTATTTTCAAATATTGATTCATTAATGACTGATACTCCATCTGCTTTTAGCATTACTGCCATAAACTGAGACTGCATATCAGTAGGAAAACCAGGATATGGGAATGTTTCTATATCAACTGCCTTTATTTTGCCATTAGATTCTGCTTCAATAGTATTATCATTAATTATATTTATATTTAATCCAGTTGCTCTTAATTTTTCTATAATAGCGTCCATAGATGATACTGGACAATTATTTATAGTAATTTTACCACCACAACCTGCAACAGCACACAAAAAAGTCCCTGCTTCAATTCTATCTGGCATTACAGTATAATCAGTAGAATTTAATTGTTTTACACCATCAATTTTTATAGTAGTAGTTCCATCGCCTTCAATTTTGGCACCCATTGACCTTAAAAAATTTGCCAAATCTTTAACTTCCGGTTCTCTTGCTGCATTTTGTAAGACAGTTGAGCCTTCTGCAAGGCAAGCAGCCATAAGTAAATTTTCTGTTCCAGTAACAGTTACCTTATCAAAAACGATTTCACAACCAACTAATTTATCGCAAAATGCATTGATATATCCACCAGAAACTTCAATATTAGCACCCATTTTTTCTAATGCTGCAATATGATAATTTACTGGCCTTTCACCAATAGCACAGCCTCCTGGAAGAGCTACTTTTGCTTTTTTATATTTTGCAAGAAGTGGACCTAAAACTAAGATTGATGCTCTCATAGTTTTTACTAAATCGTAAGATGCAACGCAATCGCCACTATTAAGGGTATTTGTAATATCTACAAAACCATTTTCGTGGTTACAATTAACTCCTAATGTTCCAAGTAATTTGTTCATTGTATAAACATCTCTTAAATATGGAACATTACTAATTTTATAATTGCCTTCAGCAAGTATAGTAGCAGCTAATATTGGTAAAGCAGCATTTTTTGCACCACTAATAGTTACACTACCGTATAATTTATTGCCACCTTTTATTATAAGACTTTCCACTAAAATATACCCTCTACTGTGTATTACACAACAATTTTTAAAACACGATTTATACCAAAATAATCTTTAATAAACTCATAATTTAAATTTAATTTAGTAACTATCTTTTCTATATCGTTCTTCTGTTTATATCCTAATTCAAACAAAAGTATGCTACCCTTTTTACATAATATTGATATTTTACTCAATATATTTTTATAAAACAATAAACCATCGTCTTCTGCAACTAAGGCAATTTTTGGTTCATATTTAACCTTATCATCACATTTTTCGTATTCATCATTTGACAAATATGGTGGGTTGCATAATATTACATCAAAATAATCTTTTTTCCAGTCATAATTTAATATATTACCACATTCAAATTTTATTAAATTATTTGTTTTAAATTTCTTGCTATTAATTTCTGCAACATTAATTGCTTCTTTACTTATATCTATTCCTAATCCAGTAGCACCCATACATTCAGCTACTACACTAATTAATAAACAACCCGAGCCAGTGCATAAATCAAGGACTTTCCCATTATTAATATTTTTTAAATATTCTAATGCTTGATTAACAATAATTTCTGATTCTACTCTTGGAATTAATACATTGTTGTCAACGAAAAATTCTCGTCCATAAAACTCACGTCTATTTGTAATATATGCAGTTGGTATATTTTTAGACAATATATTTAATATATTTTCTACTACATTATCATCAATTATATTAATACTTTTAGCTTGAGTATATTCAATATTTAAAGCCCAAGAGATTAAATCGTAACCATCAGATAATGGCAAGCCAATATCTTTAATACGGTTTAAAAATTCTATTACTTTCAAAGTCCAGCACTTTTTAATTTTTCTGCTTGGTCATAAGCTGCAAGCGCATCTAAAATTTCGTTTACTTCACCCTCTAATACTCTATCAAGATTATATACAGTTAAATTTATCCTATGGTCTGTAATACGGTTTTGAGGATAATTATAAGTTCTAATTCTTTCAGACCTATCTCCACTACCAACTTGAGATTTTCTTGATTCTGAACGTTCTTCGTTAGCTTTTATAATTTCTGCTTCTAAAATACGAGATTTTAAAAGTTTCATAGCTTTTTCTTTATTTTTTATTTGACTTCTTTCATCTTGACAAGTAACTACTATGCCTGTTGGAATATGCGTAATCCTAACGGCAGAATCTGTAGTATTTACGTGCTGTCCACCAGCTCCACCAGAACGATATACATCTATTCTTAAATCTTTTTGTTCAATTTGAACTTCAACATCATCAGCTTCTGGCAAGACGGCAACGGTGCAAGCAGAAGTATGTATTCTGCCAGAAGATTCAGTATCTGGGATACGTTGAACACGATGGCCACCACTTTCGTATTTTAAACGGCTATATACTCCTTGACCTCTAATAGATACTATTACTTCTTTATATCCACCAACTCCAGTTTCATTTTGTTCTACTACTTCCCATTTCCATCTTTGAAGCTCTGCAAAACGAGAATACATACGATACAAATCGGCAGCAAATAAAGACGCCTCATCGCCACCAGTTCCAGCTCTAATTTCAAGATAAATATTTTTATCATCGTAAGGATCTTTTGGTAGCAATAGTAATTTTAATTCATTTTCAAGATTAGGAATAAGATTTTTAGCTTCTTCATATTCAATTTCTGCTAACTCTTTTAATTCTTTATCATCACCTTTTAAAATTTCCTCAGCTTCACTTAAAGATTTTTTAACTGATTTTAAGTTAAGGTATGCTTCAACAATAGGACGCTTTTCTGTATGTTCTTTTGACAATTTTATAAATTGACTTTGATCTTTTATAATTTCTGGGTCTGCAAGCATTCCATTTAATGCTTCATAACGTTCTACTACTTCATCAAGTTTATCGTACACTTAATACTCCAAAATAATATTATGCTGCGTATTCAATATTTTCTGTTACTTGTTTTTTTGTTTCAAGGGCTTCATTAATAGAAGTAATAGCTACTTCAAGCATTTTGTCATCTGGTTCTTTAGTTGTAAGCCTTTGTAGCCATAATCCTGGAGCGATTAATATTTTTACAATAAAATTATCACTAAATTTGCCACTTAATTTTAATATTTCGTATGATAACCCAGCTATTACTGGCAACAAAACTATCCTTGAACCAAACTTAATTGCAAAATGAGAATCTTTAGGTATTAACGAAAACACTAATATTGAAACTATC
Organism: Mucispirillaceae bacterium; assembly: GCA_045538075.1. Taxonomy (GTDB): domain Bacteria; phylum Chrysiogenota; class Deferribacteres; order Deferribacterales; family Mucispirillaceae; genus JAZSQT01. Next base: position 31,697 of record JAZSQT010000046.1, on the reverse strand, counting down.
ATCACAATTAATAAAAAACTAGTGCCACATCGTGGGTGAAACCTACTCATCTTACGGGCATTTTCAACAGTTAAATCAAGACCTGCTTCATAAGTATAAATTGATTTATGTTCAGCTCCGTGATAAGCAAAAACTCTTGCTATATCTTTCATTCTTGAAATTACAAAAATATAACCTACAAATATAACAACACGTATAAGGCCATCTACAAAATTAAACATTAAAAAAGATTTTTCTATTAAAGGGATAACATTTTTTAGTAACTCAGTTAAAAATAAAGGAATATATAGAAAAAGTGCTATTGCAACACCTATTCCTAAAAACATTCCTAAAAAATTTTCTAATTTAGACATTTTTTTATTTTTACTTTTTTCTTCTTCTGGTAACCCATGATCTGCAGAAAAATTTAGTGCTTTTACTCCAAGTATAACTGAATCATATAAAGCTATAAGCCCTCTAATAAGAGGTTTTTTAAATAATGGTTTAGAATCTATTTTTATATCTTCTTTTTTTATAATAATATTGCCATCTGGTTTTCTAACGGCAACTACAAATTTGTTTGGAGCCCTCATCATAACGCCTTCTATAACTGCTTGCCCACCTATTGAAACACATTTTTTATCTGACATAACTATATCTCCATTTAAAGACTATAAGACAATCAAAATATAAGAAAGTTTATAAATATTCAAGATAGCTATAAATTGTCGCTATTTAAGGCTTGGGCTTTTAAATCTGCTATATATTTTTTGACTGCAGCTGCTTTTCCACAAGTAAATTTTCCTTCTGGGCAACCTTTATTACAACAACCAGGTCCAGCTTTCTTAAAAACTGCTGGAGCTTTTTGATAAGCAAGGTATAGCATTTGTTCTGCTAATTGTCTAATTTCCCATTGAGCCCTTAAACAAGACCTTAAAGAGATAAAATGAATTAACTCTCTTGCGTTCATTGTAATAATAATTTTTGTTTCGCAAGCATTAGGTAAAACGTATCTTGCATCTTCAGCAGGCATTCCCAATTCCATTAAAGATGAGTATGCTTTAGCCATTTCTTTCATTGCATTTTCAAAAATCTGACTTGCTTTCTCATCTTCAGAAATAGTTGTAGGCATAATATATGGAAAACTATCTCCAAGTTTAACGTATCTTTGAGATTGTTGAGAGTAACTTGCAAGCCTATGCCTAACTAATTGATGAGTTAAAGCTCTTGACACTCCTTCAACTCCAAAAGTAAAAGACATATGCTCAAAAACAGAAAAATGTCCCATAGAAACTAATTTTTCAATAAAATCAGTTTGCTCTGTTGATGAAACTTTTTCTGATAATCCTTGTAAATCTGAACCAGAATAGCAGAGCCTTGCAGCAAGAGCAGTAATTTTTTCTAATTCTGTATTATGTTGCAAAAGCTCTACTTTTAAGCTGACTCTATCAGCCATATTATACCTTACTTCCCTTTACCAGTTTTTTTAGCAGTATCAGTATTATCTTTTGCTGCGTATTTTTTCATAAATTTTTCAACACGACCAGCAGTATCAACAAACTTTTGTTTACCAGTAAAAAAAGGATGACAATTTGAACAAATTGCTACATTTAATTTTGATGATGTAGAGCGTGTTTTGTGAGTTGCTCCACAAGCACAAGTAAAAGTAACTTCTTCATATTTAGGGTGGATTCCAGCTTTCATTATTAACTCCAAATTAATTATTGACGGTTTCTGACCGTCATAAAATATTAAAAAAAGTTTATACAACTAAATTAATTAAATTACAAGAAAAAAAATATAAAACGGTTAAAAAAACGAATTAAACTTTAATATATTTCTTTAAATATAATAGAATATTAAGTTTTGTATTAAAAACCTAAATAGGCAGCTTTTACTTTATCGTTATTTAAAAGATAAGATGTTTCGTCTTCCATTATAATTTTACCAGTTTCCATAACGTAAGCTCTTTTTGCAATAGATAATGCCATATGAGCATTTTGTTCTACAAGTAAAACTGATGTGCCTGCCTTATTTATTTCTTTAATAACTTTAAAAATATTTTGAACAAATATAGGAGATAAACCAAGAGATGGTTCGTCCATTAATAATAACTTTGGTTTTGACATTAATGCTCTACCTATTGCAAGCATTTGCTGTTCTCCACCACTTAATGTGCCACCAAGTTGGCTAAATCTTTCTTCAAGACGAGGAAATAAACTTACTACGTAATCTAAATCTTTTTTTATATTATCTTTATCTTTTCTTAAATATGCACCTAACATTAAGTTATCATAAACAGTTAATTGAGGAAAAATCTCTCTACCTTCTGGCACTTGTATCAACCCACTTTCAACTATTTTTTCTGTAGGTAGAGATGAAATATCTTTACCATTAAAAAAAATACTTCCCGATACTGCTCTAACTATACCAGAAATTGTATTTAATGTAGTAGATTTACCAGCACCATTGGCTCCAATTATTGTAACAATTTCGCCTTCTTCAACTGTTAAACTAACACCTTTTAAAGCATAAATGTTGCCGTAACGAGCTGAAATAGAATCTAATTTAAGCATTTTCTGATACCTCTTTACCAAGATATGCTTCTATAACACGATTATTATTTCTAATTTCGCTTGGCAAACCTTCTGCAATCTTTTGACCATAATCAAGAACAATAATTCTATCTGATATTCCCATAACTAACTTCATATCGTGTTCTATTAAGAATATACCTTTTGATAACTCATTTCTAATACGATTTATTGTAACCATTAACTGTTCTGTTTCTGCTGGATTCAATCCAGCTGCTGGTTCATCTAAAAGTAATACATCTGCTCCAGTCGCTAAAGCTCTACAAATTTCTAACTCTCTTTGTTTACCATAAGGCAAATTTTCTGCACGAGTATCTTTATAATGGTGTAAATCAAAATATTCTAAATAGTTTTCTGCTTGTTTAGTAACTTGTAATAATTCTTTACTATATGACGGTAATGATAAAATAGATTGAAACAAACCTATATTTCTACTACCATGCATTGCAAGAATAATATTTTCTATTACACTTAATTGTTTAAATAATCTAATATTTTGAAAAGTTCTTGCCATTCCTATACGTGTAATTTCATTAGGTTTTTTATTATTAATACGTTTTCCTTTAAATAATACATCACCACTTGTTGGAGTATATACGCCAGTAATAGTATTAAAAGTAGAAGTTTTGCCAGCTCCATTTGGACCAATTAAACTTAAAATTTCGTTATTGCCCATAAAAAAGCTAACATTATTAACAGCTTTTAATCCACCAAATTCTAAAGATACATTTTTAAGTTCTAAAATATATTCATAACTCATAAATTTCTCTTTTATACATTAACTCTAATTTTACCAAAAAGACCTTGAGGTCTAAATACCATCATAAATATAAGAACTACTCCATATGTAACCATTCTATATTCTGAAGCAAAACGTAAAATTTCTGGTATCGCAGTAAGAGTAACTGTTCCTGCAACAACGCCAAGTAATGACCCCATACCACCAAGCACAAGCATACACAAAAGTTCTATAGATTTCATAAAGCCAAAATCATTTGGACTAATAAAAGTAATTTGATGAGCGTATAATGCACCACCAAGACCAGCAAAAGCAGAACCTATGGCAAAAGCCATGACTTTATATTTTGCTATGTTTATACCCATCATTTCTGCAGCAATTTCATCTTCTCTAATACTTCTTAAGGCAAGACCAAATTTTGACCTTTCAAGATTACGCATAAAAACAACACCTAATACTGCTAAAATAAAAGCAAGAGGAGCAGAAGTTGCATAAGGTATTGAATGGATACCTAAAGCTCTACCAGCTATAGGTAAATTTAAAAATATTACTCTAACTATCTCACAAAAACCTAATGTAGCTATAGCAAGATAATCACCTTTCAACCTTAAAATTGGTAAGCCTAAAATTATACCTGCTATAGTTGATAAAATTGTTGCTACTATTATAGAAATAATAAATGGAACGCCAAATTTTAACATTAAAATCGCAGAAGTATATGCCCCTATACTCATAAATGCAGAATGACCTAAAGAAAGCATACCTGTAACACCAGTAATTAAGTTTAGACCTAAAACTATTATTACATTAATACATATTATTGTTACTATCTGAATTAAGTAATCATTACTAAATATATTAAGAAAAAAGTCCATTATTACACCTTTTCTTTAACTTTAGAACCAAATATACCAGTTGGTTTTACAATCAATATAAATATTAATATACCAAAAGCTATAGCATCTCTTAATGACGGAGAAATAAAAGCAACACCCATAACTTCTGCAATACCTAAAATAACACCACCAACAACGGCACCGTAAATATTTCCTATGCCACCTAATACTGCTGCAACAAAGGCTTTTAATCCATACATCATACCTATATTTGGATCAGCTATATTATAATACGTGCCAACTAAAACTCCTGCAACAGCAGCTAAACAAGAACCAATTAAAAAAGTATAAGAGATAATTTTATCTGGATTAATCCCCATTAACCTTGCAGTATTTGTATTGTGAGATACTGCACGCATAGCAAGACCTACTTTAGTTTTATGAACTATATAATATAAAACATACATTAAGACAAAAGAGATAAATATAATAATCAATTGTAATATAGAAATATTTAATCCACCTATTTGAAAATTATAATTTGGTAATAATTTTGGATAAACTTCTCGTTGAGGACCATTAATCAATACAACCATATTTGATATTACTATAGACATACCAATAGCAGATATAAGAGCATTAATTCTTGAATTACCACCAGTTTTTCCAGATTTCACCTTGCTACGAATAAGCCATACAAGTAAAAGCGTTATTAATATAGCTCCAACCCAAAAAGAAATTGAAGAAAAAACATCAACTATTGATAATCTTGAAAAAATTGCAATTAATATTATGATAATCAAACCAATGGCTGAAGTTATAACAGTTTTTGGAGTATTTTCTCGCAGTGGACGATATGCCACTCTCTCAACGAAAAGACCAAGCATACCAGAAAAGATAATTGCAACAATTATCGCAACAATAAAGCTATCACCAATCATAGTAGCAGCTAATAAACCAATAAAAGCCCCAACCATAAAAATATCGCCATGGGCAAAATTTATTAACTTAATAATACCATAAACCATAGTATAGCCTAAAGCTATTAATGCGTAAATGCCACCGACTGTTAAACCATTTAATAATTGTTGAATAAATATATCAATCACTAATAACTACCTAAAATCACAAACTTTTAACCTTGAATATATCAGAAAATATATTAATAACTCAATAATTTTTATTCAGCACCAGTAAAATATTTAACACCAGATTTAAATATTTTTTGATCTAAATTACCATAACTATTATTTAAATGTAAATAAGAGCCAATCCTTTCAGAATGAGCCATTTTACCAAGTATTCTACCACAAGGAGAACATATTCCTTCTATAGCAAAATCAGAACCATTAGGATTATATGGTGCCTCCATAGTAGGATTACCTTCCATATCTACATATTGGAACACTATTTGTCCATTATTTTTTAATCTTTCAATAACTTCTTTAGATGCAGTAAAACGACCTTCACCATGAGATATAGGCACAATATCAATATCGCCAATATTTTTATCATTCAACCAAGGAGATTTAATAGAACTTGTTCTTAATCTAACCATTTGAGATAAATGTCTGCCTATTGTGTTGAAAGAAAGAGTTGCGTCATTTTCGTCTAAATCACAAATTTTACCGTAGGTAAGTAACCCTGTTTTAATAAGAGCTTGAAAACCGTTACATATCCCTATGACTAAACCGTCTCTATTTTCTAATAAATCAGAAATTGCATCTCTAATATATTCATTTTTAAAAACAGATACAAAAAACTTTCCAGAACCCTCTGGCTCATCTCCAGCACTAAAGCCACCTGGAACTGCAAGAATTTGAGATTTTTTAATAATTTCAGCAAATTCTCTGCAAGACTCTTTTGCCTCATCTGCCGTTTTATTCCTAAATACAAAAGGAGTTACAATATTGCTACCAGATTGTTCAAAAATACGCTTCATATCGTATTCACAATTTACACCAGCTAAAGCTAACATAGCAACTGTAGGTTTTACATTGCTTTTTGAATATTTTAAATTACTTCTTTTATTGTAATCAACTATAGGCAAATTCTCTTTACTACTTTTTGCCACAGAATTAAAAATATTTTCTAATGGTAAAGACCAAATAGATAACAATTCTTTAAGAAAAACCTCTTCATTATTAAACTTAATTTTATCACCTAATATAGTTTCGCCAATTAATACTGAATTTTTTATATTTAATTCTTCTTTAGATGATACTATAAAACTACCGTAATATGGAAAAGTTAATTCATCTATACTTATATTATTGATAGAAAATGAAACCATATTACCAAAAGACGATTTATATAATGCTTCTAATATTCCACCAGATTTTACTGTATATATTGATTCAATTTTATTAGATAATATTAATTTGTTAATATTATCTGCATTCTCAATAAATCCATCTAAATTTGGCATAAACTCATTATCTATATCAGTTTTAATAAAATAAATTTTTCTGCCATCTTTTTTAAACTCATTAGTAATAATGTTTTTTGCAGAATTTGGAGCAACTGCAAAAGATATTAATGTAGGTGGAACATTTATTGTTTTACCAGTAGATTTATCTTTAAAAGTGCCACTCATACTATCTTTGCCACCAATAGCAGCAAGTTTTAGTTTATCTTGAATATATACTGCTCCAAGTAAAGCACTCGTTGGTTTGCCCCATTTTTCTGGCTCATCATTTAATTTTTCAAAATATTCTTGTAACGATAACCTTATATCAGATAACTTTGCTCCAGATGATACTACTTTTGCTACCGACTCTAAAATTGCATAAACTCCACCATGAAATGGACTCCAAGAGGAAATAAGAGGATTGTAACCAGAAGCCATAACAGAAATAGTATCTGTATCACCACTTAATACTGGAAATTTTGCTGCCATATATTCTGTTGGAGTATTGCCAGTAACTCCACCAAAAGGCATTAATACACTTGATGAACCAATTGTTGAATCAAACATTTCTACTAATCCTTTCTGAGAACAAATATTTATATCAGAAAGAATTTTATTTGATGCTTCATAAAAAGATGTATATTTTTTATCTTCAAAAGGGCTTTTTATATTTGGATTTTCTATAACAACATTTTGATAACGGCTTGCTCCAGCTGAATCAAGAAAATCTCTTGATATATCAACAATTAGCTTACCATTATGCAACATTTTCAACCTATTATCATCTGCAACTTTTGCAACAATAGTAGCTTCAAGATTTTCTTTATGACATTCATCAATAAACTTTTCAGCGTCTTTCTCTTCTACTACTACTGCCATTCTTTCTTGAGATTCAGAAATTGCAATTTCTGTTCCAGATAAACCTTCGTATTTTTTTGGAACTTTATTTAAATCTATTAATAAACCACTTGCTAATTCTCCAATTGCAACACCAACGCCACCAGCACCAAAATCATTACATTTTTTAATGAGTTTTGATACTTCTTCTTTTCTAAAAAGTCGCTGAATTTTATGTTCTTCTGGAGCATTACCTTTTTGCACTTCTGCTCCACATACTTCTATTGATGATAAGTCATGTTCTTTAGATGAACCAGTAGCACCACCTATACCATCTCTACCAGTTCTACCACCTACTAATATAATTATATCGCCTACTGTAGGTGTTTCACGTCTAACCCAACTTTTTGGCACTGCCCCTATTACTGCACCGGCTTCAAGACGCTTTGCTTTAAAACCATCGTGATAATATTCTTGAACGTAACCTGTAGCAAGTCCAATTTGGTTGCCATAAGATGAAAAACCTCTTGCTGCTTCAGATGTGATTTTTCTTTGAGAAAGTTTACCGTCCATTGTATCTGCTATAGGTTCATTAGGATTACCACTACCAGAAATTCTCATAGCTTGATAAACGTAAGCTCGCCCAGATAACGGGTCTCTAATAGCTCCACCTAAGCAAGTTGCAGCTCCTCCAAAAGGCTCAATTTCTGTAGGGTGGTTGTGTGTTTCATTTTTAAATTGCAAAAGCCATTTCTCTTTACCGTTAATAGTATTAACATCTACCTCAATAGAACAAGCATTATTTTCTTCACTTTCTTCAAGGTTATCAAGATAGCCATATTTTTTTGAGTATTTTGCATTAATAACTGCCATATCCATTAACGATATATGTTTTTTATCAATTTTATCGCCATATACATCTTTTCTAATTTCTAAATATCTTTTTAATACATTTTCTAATAATTTTTTATAAGTGCCATTATTAATTTCTATTTCAGTAATAATAGTATTAAATGTAGTGTGCCTACAATGATCTGACCAATATGTATCTAATAATTTTATCTCTGTTTCAGTAGGATTTCTTTTTTCTATATCTCTAAAATAAGAAATTACCATTTCTAAATCTTTATTACTCATAGCAAGAGAATTATCTAATAAAAATTTATCTAACTGGCTACTATCCAACTGACAAAAACCCTCAATCTCTTTAACTTCAGCTGGTATAGGCATATTTAATTGAAGAGTGTTTGGTTTATCAATACTTGCTTCTTTTTGATCTATTTTATTAATAATATAATTTTTTATTTTCTCTAATTCTTCGTTATTAATATTTCCAGATATTACGTAAACTTTAGCACAACGGATAATTATATTGTCTTTTCCAGTCATTACCATAGCACATTGAGTTGCACTATCTGCCCTTTGATCATATTGACCAGCTAAATATTCAACAGCAAAATATTTATCATCTTTTTCAAAGGGATAATTTTCCATATAAACATCATCAACCATAGGTTCAGCAAATATTGTTTTTACTAATGGTTGCAATTCATCTTGGCTAAGGTTTTCAACATCGTATCTATTTAGAACTTTTAAAGAATTTATATTTTTTATATTTAAATTTTCCTTTAAGGATAATAATAAATTTTTAGCTTCTACTGCGTGTTGACTTCTTTTTACAACGTAAATTCTAAAAACAGACATCTTTTAAACCTCATAATTAATGATGATTATAGCTATATTTGAAATTCTGACTATACTATAAAATTTAATTTAATACAAGTATCCTTGACGTATTATAATATTATGTAAATTAAATTGTTTTGCTACACTTACAAAAAATATTCATTTTTTTCACTTCAATTGTCGTGGCAATCTATAATATTATATAAAAAATGTATTATTTATAATTTGTTGCAATATTTTTTTGAATTTACAATACTGATTATATTAATTATATTCCTTATTTAAGATTAGGAGATTTTAAAATGAATGAAACATTAAGTAGTATAATAGAAAAAAATTTTGATAATCAAATTAAAGATACTATTGAATTAATAAACATAAAATCAGTTGCAGAAAAAAGTAGTGATGCTAACCACCCCTTTGGTAAAGGTGCTTCAGATTGTCTTAATTTATTTTTAAAAAAAGCTGAAAGTATGGGTTTTAAAACTAAAAATATAGATAATATGGTTGGCTGGGCTGAAATTGGAACTGGAGAAAAATTATACGGTATTTTAGCTCATCTTGATACTGTAGCAGAAGGAAATATTGAAAAATGGATTTGCAATCCATTTAGTGGAGAAATAATTGATGGTGCATTATATGGCAGAGGTGCTGAAGATGATAAAGGACCAGCTATATGTGGATTATACGCATTAAAAGCGTTAAAAGAAAGTAATATTAAATTAAATGCACGTTATAGAATTATTGTTGGTTTAGATGAAGAATCTGGTATGAAATGTGCAAAAAGATATGCTCAATCAGAAGAAATGCCTATCTTTTCTTTTTCTCCAGATGCTAAATTTCCACTAATTAATGGAGAAAAAGGTATAATTCAATTTTCTTTAAAACGCTCCTTTACTCAAACTGCACCAGCTCCAATTAGACTTCTTGGTTTAAAAGGTGGCACCCGTTTTAATGTTGTTCCAGATGTTGCTTATGCTTACTTTACAGAAAATACAGCACGAGCAGAAATTGCTATAGAAGAAATTAATAACCCAAGAATATCGCTATCTTATAATGGAAATTTTTTAGAAGTTAAGGCAAATGGAATTGCCTGCCATGCAATGCACCCTGAAAAAGGACAAAATGCGATACAAGCACTTCTTGAAGTTATAAGCCAAGTAGATTTTATACCAAATGAATTAATGCGTTTAACTAAAACTATTTCAAGTTATTTAAAAAATGAAACTAATGGCAAAACTTTAGGCATTGCTTGTAGCGATGATATATCTGGAAAATTAACTTTAAATACTGCAATGATAAATTCTGATAGTAAAGACTTAATATTAAGAATGGAAATTAGATACCCTGTTACGAAAAAGCCAGAAGAAATGGAAGAAGCCGTTATAAATATTGCTAAAAAATTTGGTATGTTACTTCAAATTAATAGCCATAAAGCACCCTTATATATTCCAGCTGATACTATAGAAATAAAAACTTTATTAAGTGCTTTTAAAGATGTTACGGGCATAGACGGAAAACCATTTACAATAGGAGGAGGAACTTATTGTAAAGCGTTTCCAAATTCTGTTACTTTTGGAGCAGTTATGCCAAATAGTCAAGAGTTTGCTCACGAAGAAAATGAAAGAATACTTATTGAAGATTTAAAATATGCCACAAAAATATATGCTCTATCATTATTTAAATTAAATAATTTGTAATAAAATAAAATTTTACAATTATTTTACAAAAAGATGAATATAACTTAACTTAAAAATACTATTCTAAATAAAGACGATATTTAGGATAGTATTTTATTATGAAAAAAATATTTATTAAACTTTCAAATAACTTATTTTCAAGTATAACCTTTGTTTCTTCCTTAACGATATTATTTATTGTAATGGGAATATTTACTTGCTTATTTATTGAATCTTATGATGCTATTAAAAAGTTTGGCTTTTTTAATTTTTTAATAGGGGAAACATGGAATTTTAAAGAAAATATTTTTGGTGGTTTTAGACCTTTCGTTGGAACAATAATAACTTCCATTTTAGCTCTTCTTTTTGCTATTCCAATTGCAATAGGCATAGCTGTATTTATAACAGAACTTTGTCCTAATTTTTTGAAAAACTTTTTTAGTATGGTAATTGAACTTCTTGCTGCAATACCAAGCATTATATACGGAATGTGGGGACTATTTACTTTTGCTCCTATTATAGACAAGATAATTCAACAACCATTAACTAAAATGTTTGAAAATATCCCTATTCTAAAAAATATTTTTAATGCTGAATTTTCTGGTGGTGTAGGAATTTTTACTGCAAGTATAGTTTTAAGCATTATGGTTATACCGTATATTGCAAGTATTGCAAGAGATACATTTATGCAAACTCCAAGTGTTTTAAAAGAATCTGCCTACGGTATAGGTAGCACGAAATGGGAAGTAATAAAAAATATTGTTATGCCCTATTCAAAAAAAGCTGTTATGGGAGGAATAATTATTGCCTCTGGCAGAGCAATTGGAGAAACGATGGCAGTTGCATATATTATTGGTAATAGCCATAAAGCATTAAGCTCAATATTTGATCCATACGTTACAGTTACCTCGGTTCTTGCTAATGAATTTAATGAAGCCTCTGGGATACATTTATCATCACTATTTTTATTAGCATTAATTCTTTTTATTTCTAATTTTATGCTACTTTTTTTAGCAAAAATTTACGTTAGACGTCAGGTGTCATAATGAATATTTATAAAAAAAGGAAAATACAAAATTTAATTGCTTTATCTTTTTCTTTTCTTACAGCGTTTATAGGTATTTTTTTTCTATCGTTTATATTATTTGATTTAATTAGTAAGGGTATATCCCATATAAACATTAATCTTTTTACGCTTGATACTGCTCCTGCAGTATTAAATATTGAGGGAGGATTAAGGCAAGCATTTATTGGACAACTTATCTTAACACTTATTGCGACATTAATAGGTGTCCCTTTAGGTATTTTAAGTGGAACTTTTTTAGCAGAATATGGACGATACTCAAAGTTTGGCAGATTTATAAGTAATTTAGCAGATATTACTGTTAGTATGCCTACTATAATTATTGGAACATTTATATACGCTATTCTCGTAAAACCTTTTGGCAGTTTTAATGGCTGGGCTGGTGCTATTGCTTTAGCAATAATAATGTTGCCAGTAGTTATGAGAACTACTGAAGAAATGATGAATTTAGTTCCAGATAGTTTAAGAGAAGCTGCCTTTGCTTTAGGAGCATCAAAAACAAAAGTTACTATACAAATTGTATGGAAATCAGCTATTAGTGGTATTTTTACTGGAGTAATATTATCTATAGCTCGTATAGCTGGAGAAACTGCTCCATTATTATTTACTTCTTTTAATAATAATTTTCTATCTTTTGATATGTCTGGTCCTATGCCATCTTTAACTGTAACAATATATCAATACGCAGCTTCTGCTTACGATAATTGGGTTCAACTTGCTTGGGCAGGGTCTTTAGTAATTACATTGTTTATATTAGCAATAAGCGTATTTGGAAGATATATAGTAAACTGGAGGGCAAATAAATCAAATGGATAATAGTATTAATATCTTGCAAGTAAAAGATTTATCTTTTTATTACGGTAAAAAAGAAGCATTAAAATCAATTAATATGAATATTGAAAAAAATAAAATAACATCTTTAATAGGTCCATCTGGTTGTGGCAAAACTACATTACTAAGATGTTTTAATAGAATGCACGATTTATATAAAGATAACGTATATGCTGGAGAAATAATTTTTAAAGGTAGCAATATATTATCAGATAATATAGATATTACTACTCTACGGTCAGAAATAGGTATGGTTTTTCAAAAGCCTACACCATTTCCTATGACTATTTTTGATAATGTATCTTACGGATTAAGATTACAAGGTATAAATAATAAAACTGAATTACAAGACAGAGTGGAAGTTGCATTAAAACAAAGTGCCTTATGGAATGAAGTTTCTGAAAGATTAAATTCTAATGCTAATGGCTTGTCTGGTGGGCAACAACAACGTCTTGTTATAGCAAGAGCTATAGCAGTAAATCCTGATGTTATATTATTTGATGAACCAACAAGTGCATTAGACCCTATTTCAACTGGAAAAATTGAAGAATTAATGGCAGAATTAAAAGAGAAAATAACCATCGTTATAGTTACTCACAATATGCAACAAGCAGGTAGAATATCTGATTACACAGCTTTTATGTATCTTGGAAAAATCATTGAATACGATAACACTAATATAATTTTCACAACTCCAAAAGAAAAATTAACGGAAGATTATATTACTGGTAGATTCGGATAAAAGAGGTTATATTATGACATTAAAATCTATAGAAACAGAATATATTGAACTAAGAAAAAATTTAGCAGAAATGAGCAATGGTATAATTAAAATGATATTTGGTTCTGTAGAAGCACTTACTAATTGTGATACAGAAAAAGCTGAAAAAATTATTTTGTTAGATAAAGATATTGATAAACTTGATATTAAAATAGATGAAATTTGCACTAAAATCATTGCCTTATATGAACCAAAAGCATCTGATTTACGCTATATTATTACTGCTTTAAGAATTATTGTAGATTTAGAACGTGTTGGCGACCATTGCAAAAAAATATGTAAACAATCTATAAAATTATCTAATATGCCTAAAACTAATGAATATAATGATATTCCTTATATGGCAAATATTGCTGCAAATATGATAAAAGACTCTATTAATGCCTATTTTTCTAAAGATGAAAATTTAGCAAAAAATGTTATATTAAAAGATGATGAAATAGATTTATTACAAAAAAAAATCACTAATGATTTAATTTTATCTATAAATAACGATACTACTTACACAAAACAGATTATTAAATTAATTAATATATTAAGACGTATAGAAAGAATTGCAGACCACGCAAAAAATATTGCAGAATTAGTTTCATTTATGGTTACTGGTCAAATTTTAAGACATAAAAAATAATAATGGATATAGAAATGAATATATTAATAATTGAAGATGATAACGATTTAATAGAATTAATTGCCTACAATTTACAAAAAAATAATTTCTGTGTTACAAAATCATACAATGCTAATGATGGGCTTATACTTACTGAAGATATTAATTTTAATCTTATTCTTCTTGATTTAATGCTTCCTGGCTTAAAAGGTATGGAATTTTTAAAAATTATTAGGAGTAAGGAAAATACTAAAAATATTCCAGTAATTATTATTTCTGCAAAAAACTCAGAACAAGATATTGTAGCTGCCCTTGAAGCTGGTGCAGACGACTATTTGACTAAACCATTTACCATTAAAATGATGATAACAAAAATAAATACAATATTGCGTAGAGGCAATATTAATTTTGAGAAAACAATATACGAATATGGAAACATAAAGTTATACACTGAAAATTATAGAGCATTTATAAATGAACAAGAAATAAAACTTACAAACAAAGAATTTGAACTATTAAAACTGTTTATAACTAATCCTAACAAAATTTTCACGAGAAATATTTTATTAAATACTTTATGGGGTTACGATTCTGATTCAATGACGAGAACTGTAGATGCCCATATATCATCTTTAAGAAAAAAATTAGGTAAAAATTGTAATATTATAAAATCTATATCAAAAATTGGTTACGGTATTGAAGAATGACATCTTTTTGTAAATTATTCATAATAATATTTACTCCCATTTCTTTAATAATTCTTTTTGGTTTTTACATAAATTACGAAATTTCTTATGAAAAAGCTAAAAATAATTTTTATCAAAAAATTAGTAACAACTGGGAACTTATTAATAATATTCATTTTAATAACCTTGAATCATTAGATACTTATAACTATATCAAAAAAATATCTAATGATAGTAAAATCAGAATAACAATAATTTCTAACGATGGTAAAGTATTAGTTGACTCTGCTGTTAATTATCTTGATATAAAAAAAATGCAAGACCATAAAGAACGAACAGAAATAAGCTATGCTCTAAATGACAGCCCCTATTATTCATTAAGAAAAAGTCCAACAACGAGAGAGTTGACTTTATATTATGCTAAAAAATCAAAAAATAATAATATTTTAAGAATTTCTATAAATGCAACTTACCTTAACGATATAAAAATTGATACATTAAAATCTTCTGCTATTATTTTTACTTTTATTCTTACTGCTTCGTTTTTTATTTCAATCCTTATAGCACATAGTATATCAAAACCTTTAAATAGTATAAAAAAATATTGTAATGCTATTAATACTGGACAAAATAATTATCCTCTACCCCATTTTAATGATAAATCTATTAATGAAATAGCCGAAACAATATACAACACTCATACAAATTTTTTAAAAGAGAAAGAATTAACCCAGATAGAAAAGGAAAAATTAAATTCTATTATATCTTCTTTAGACGAAGGGATTATTTTGTTAAATAAAAATGGAGAGATTATTTATCTTAATAGTAATTGTCGCAATTATTTATCTACAAGTTTAGATGAAAGCATAAATGTATTTAATGGAATTAATGATATAGAATTAATAAATTTCTTTAAAGAAATAATCAACAATAAAGATGATGCTCCCTATAAAACAATATATAAAGACCTTATTTTTGAAATATATTCTAAGGTTATTTATAACCAAATCTTATGCGTTTTTAAAGAAGTTACAGATAGTAGCCGTTATGAAGCCTTTAAAACAGAATTAATTGGCAACATTATTCATGAGATAAAAACTCCTCTATCATTAATTATGGCTGGTTCAGAAACAATATTAAATGATGATAATATGCCAGAAGATGTAAAAAATAAATTTATTGAAACAATATTCAGAAATAGTAAAAAATTAAATAATATTATTGATGATATTATGGAATTACATCAATTAGAATTATCAAACAAAAATCAAATAATCAGCGAATTAGTATGTATTAAAGATATTATTGATGATGTATCAGCATTAATAAATAAAGATAATAAGAATATTATATACAATTATAATGATGACGATAGAGTGTATATTAAACCAGAACATATTGAGAGTATTATTATCAACTTCGTAAATAATGGTATAAAATATTCTACTGGTGATGAAATTATAGTTGATGTCATAAAAAATAATAATAAACTTATTATCTCTGTATCTGATAAAGGACCTATAATTGCAAAAAGTGATAGAAAAAGAATTTTTGAGCGTTTTTATACTATCTCTAAATCAAGAACTAAATCTTATTCTGGAACTGGTTTAGGCTTATCAATAGTTAAACATATTGTTAAATTATATAATGGTAAAGTTAGAGTGAGAGAAAACTCTCTTGGTGGAAATACCTTTGAAGCTATTTTAATTGAAAATAATTAATTATTTATGTAGGAGTTGAATATGAAGTATTTTTTTACTTTTTTATTTTTAATATTTTTTTCAAATTACTCTTTTGCAGACTATAATGTAATGGGAGCTGGAGCAACGTTTCCTTATGGTGCTTATACTTCATGGGCATATTTTTACAATAAAGATACTAAAGTAAGAGTAAATTATCAAGGTATTGGTTCTGGTGGTGGCATTAGACAAGTTACTGCAGAAACGGTAGATTTTGGTGCCTCTGACGACCCATTATCCCATGAAAATATTATAAAAAATAATTTTATACAATTTCCAGCTTTAATTGGTGGTGTCGTAATAATAGTAAATATTGACGGAATTAAAGAAAATCAATTAATACTAACAGCAGAAATAATATCTGATATTTATATGGGTAAAATTACTAAATGGAATGATGCAAAAATAGTAAAACTTAATTCTAATTTAAAGCTACCCAATGATAATATTACAGTAGTTTCAAGGAGTGATAGTTCTGGCACTACTGCCATTTTCACAAATTATCTATATGAAAATTCTAAAGAATGGGCAGAAAATATGGGTAAAGGAAAATCTATAAATTGGAAAAAAGGAATTAGTGGCAAAGGCAATGATGGAGTTGCTTCATACGTTAAACAAATTAAAAACTCTATAGGTTACGTTGAATTTGCTTACGCAAAATCAAATAACATTGCTTATACAAAACTTATTAATAAATCTGGATATACCGTATCCCCTACTACAGAAAGTTTTTCAGAAGCTGCAAAAAATGCTAAATGGGATAAAAACTCATCTTATAGTTTATTTATAACTAATTCAGAGGGTGAAAAATCTTGGCCTATTTCTGGAGCAACATTTATTATTGTATCAAAAAACAGACAAAAAAGTTTAATAAAAACTTACAAATTTTTTGAGTGGAGTTTTAATAATGGAGATAAAATTGCAACAGAGCTTTTTTATGTTCCGTTACCTAAATCCCTACAAGAAGAAATAAAAACATACGTAAAAGGATATATAAAAAATTAATTTAATCCCCTTTTAAAAAAAAGGGGATTAAAAATTTATTAGAAAGATTCAACTGCTTTGATTTCTGGTATAGCTTCTTTAATTCTTGCTTCAATACCATTTTTTAATGTCATAGTGCTAAAAGGACAACTACCACAAGCACCTCTTAAAGACACTTTAACAACATTATCATCAGTAATGCCTAAAAACTCAACGTCGCCACCATCAGCTTGTAACATAGGGCGAACTTGATCAAGAATTTCTTTAACTTTAGTTTCTAAATCCATTTATACAACTCCTTATTTTAAATTTGATTTCATTTCATCAACGATAGACGCATCTTTGCCTATTTTAACGTAATAATCTTTTAACGCAGCTTCAACTGCTTCTTCTGCCATAACAGAACAATGGATTTTTGCAGGTGGCAAACCTCCTAAAGCATCAACTATTGCTTGGTTAGTAAGTTTAAGAGCATCTTCTACCTTTGCTCCTTTTAAAAGTTCAGTTGCCATAGAACTTGATGCAATTGCTGCTCCACAACCAAATGTTTTAAACTTAACGTCTTGAATAACTCCATTATCATCAATTAAAAAATATAATTTCATAACATCGCCACAAGACGGATTGCCAACTTCTGCAATGGCATTTGCATTTTCTATTTCTCCCATATTTCTTGGGTTCATAAAATGATCCATAACTAAATCGCTATATGGTCCCATATTAGACATAATAAAACTCCTTAAAATTTATTTTCTATTAAAAGCTGGAGACATTGCACAAAGTTTATCTATAATTTCTGGGCTAACTTGAAGAACGTAATCAATATCTTCATTCGTATTATATTTTGATAAACTCATTGTGATTGAACCAGCACAAATATCTGTAGGAACACCTACTGCTGTTAATACATGGCTTGCTTCAAGGTCTTCTTCATCTTCTGCTAAAATATTTGATGAACAAGCTGAACCACTTGCAACAAATACTTTTTTTTGTGCATACCACATTAGAAGAGATTCTCCTTCAATATACTCCACCCAAAAACTAACATGGTATGGAAGCCTATTTTCTTCATCACCAGTAATATGTAAAAAATCGTATTGACTTTTTAGTCCAGCAATAAGTTTGTCTCTTAATTCTCTCATTTTTTTAGAATAATCAGCCATTTCTAATTTTGCAATTTCTGCTGCTTTTCCAAGTCCAACAATACCTGCTACATTCTCGCTACCACTTCTTAAGCCTCTTTCTTGGAAACCTCCGTCAAAAAGAGATTTAATTTTTACATTAGGAGCAACATATAGTGCAGCAACTCCACGTGGACCATAAAAATTTTGGCTAGCTAAAGTTAAAGTTGAGGCTTTAAACTTTTTAACATCAACTTCAACAAATCCACAACTTGCAACTGCATCAATATGAAAATGAACACCCTTTTCTTCACAGATTTTGCCTATTTCTTCAATTTCTTGGATAACACCAATTTCTGGGTTAGCATGTGCTATACATACTAACGCTGTATCTGATTTAATTGAATTTCTTAAATCATCAAGGTTTATTCTGCCATTTTTATCTACTTTTAATTTCGTAAATGTATAACCATTAGCAGTCATTTTCATAATTGGATTTTGAACAGAAAAATGCTCTATCTCACTAAATACAATATGCTTTTTATCAGAAGTATTTGCAAGGATTCCCTTAATTGCTAAATTATTAGATTCTGTTCCACAAGAAGTAAATATAATATCTTCATCATTTGCATTAATTAATTCTGCAACTTGTTTGCGAGCATTATTTACAGCAAGATAAGACTGTCTGCCTAAGGGATAAAAATGAGCCGATGGGTTGCCATAATTTTCTGAAATAAATGGCATCATAGCTTCAACAACTCTATTATCTGGTTTAGTCCCAGCAATATTATCTAAATAAATTGGATTCATTAACTTATAACCTCTCTTAAAGTGTTAACAAGAGATTTAACTAATATTCTTATATAATCTCCAGAAAAAGTAAAACCATTTCTTCTTTTTATGACAAAAATATCACTGCTTTCCGATATATCTGATGTAGTAAAAAAGCCTTTTGCTTCAAGATAACCGTCATCAGTCTTTAAATCAAATGTATCAGTTGCACTTATATCAATAGTAAATACTGTAGATATCGGCAATAATCTAATAGATATATCACCACCAGCATCTGCAAAATCATCAACAGTCTTACCAACAGGTAAACCAACAAGATTCATTGGATTAAAGTGAATATTAAAAGCTAATCTATTAGAAAAAAACTTGCTTTCACTATTTGTAAAAGAAAAAATATCCTTAGTTTGTATCATCAAATCTTCAACGCCATCTTTTCCAAATACACATGCAGGTAATTGTAATACTACTGATGCATTTTCTATAGGAACTGCAATATTTTTTAAAATCGCCCTAATTGGCTCATCAACTCTAAATACTTCTGCAGTAGATGAAAACTTATAATCTGAAATATCTATGATACTACCGTCAAAATTATCAATAATCTCAGAAGTTACTTCTGGTTTTGATAAAAGAATAAGAACATCTTTATCAGAAATCTTACTTAAATCTGTTTCTACAAAGCTATCTAAATCGCTTAAAAATTCATCTTCCATATTTTCTGGACAAAATATTGAAACTTCTATGTTTTGGAAATCTCTTTCAATATTTTCCATAAATTCAAGAAGCAATAAATAGTCAACAGAATATATAGCAACTTTATACTTCATTTACTAAAAAATCCCATATTTTTAAATCATTAAAAAAATACTCTAATTCATACCTTTTTAGTATGATTTAAAAAATATGTCAACTAAATTTATTTAATTTCTATCTCTAATTAAAATATCGTCTGTTAAAGAATATTTTAAACCTCTGCGAGCTTGCCCATCTCTACCAAAATTAGTAAAATGTTGTGATTTATATCTCATTGAAATATTTGCAGCATTACCTATATCAATAGTAAAATCTTTAATAAATGGTAGCCTTTTATTAGTTCCATTAGTGGCAACAAAATCTTCTGTTTGACCAGTATCAGATTTAAATAATACCCAACATTCACCTGTAAAATGAAGATTAATATAATTTATTTCAGGTTCTTTCTCTTCCTCTACTTCTGTTGTAGTATTAAAAGGAATTGCAGGAGATACTGTATCATTATTTTGAGCATTAATATTGTTTATATTTTCTGTAGTTTGAATATTATTATTTGTTGATGAACTTAAATTATCTACAGTATTTAAATCAATATTTTCTTGATTATCTAATGAAACATCACCACTATTATCATCAATATTAACGCTACTTTCTGCATTATTACTACTAACTATATTATTATCTGTTTCTTTAGTATCAACTTCTGCACTATAATCACTTTCTATATTATTTATATTACTATGATTAACTTCTTCTTTAGATTTAAAATTGTTATATAAAAACCAACTAATAAGGCAAACAACTACAACTAATAAAAATATAATTAATTTACCACTACTTTTAGTGTTTTCTTCTTTATTTGATTCAATATTTTGATTTTGTTGAACTTCACCTTCTTTAGGACATTCTTTTTGAAACAATTCTTTTATTTCATCAAAAGAAAACCCTAAATATTCTGCATACTGTTTAACAAAGCCGTATGTATGAAGATACGATGGCAACGATTTATAATCACCATTATCTATTGCTTCAATATATTGGACTCTTATTCGTGTATCTGTAGAAACATCTATTGGAGTTTTTTTAAGCTCTAATCTACGATTTTTAAGTAATTCAGATAATTCACTCATTTTATATATCCTTTAAGTCATTATTAAAAAATTAAGGTATATTAATATAATTTTTTATTTATTTTCAACACATATTTTATTTATTTTTATCGTATATAAATTTTAATCCTTCTAAAGTAAGAAAAGGCTCATATTTTACATTATATTTTAAATCATTAGTAAAAATTCTACCTAAACCACCTGTAGTAATAATATTGACATTGGAACAATCAGAAAATTCTTCATTTAATATTTTTTCAGTAAGGCCATTAATTAAGCCGGCATACCCATAATAGATACCAGACTGCATAGAATGAACAGTATTTTTACCAATAACAAATTCTGGTTTAGTAATTTCAATTTCTGGTAATTTTGCAGTATTTGAATGCAAACCTGCAACAGCAATATTAATTCCAGGACAAATTACGCCACCAATATATTCACTTTTAGCATTTACTACATCAAAAGTTGTT
Organism: Mucispirillaceae bacterium; assembly: GCA_045538075.1. GTDB lineage: Bacteria > Chrysiogenota > Deferribacteres > Deferribacterales > Mucispirillaceae > JAZSQT01. The sequence continues at coordinate 9,974 of JAZSQT010000046.1, read as the reverse complement.
GCAGTTCCAAAATCAATAACAATACAAGGAGAACCAAATTTTTTTATTGCTCCTACTGCATTAGCTATTCTATCTGCTCCAACTTCTTTATGATTTTCTACTCTAATAGATATGCCAGATTTTATACCAGCTCCAACAGTCATAGCTTTTATGCCCATATACTTTAAGACAAATCTACTCATTGTAAACTGCAATCTTGGAACAACACTACCAATAATTACACCTTCAATATCCCTTATGTTTATATTATTTTTTTCAAATAGATATAATATTGTAGAAGCATATTCGTCAGTTGTTGCAAAATTATCACTTCTAATACGAAGTTGAATAGGATTTTCTTTCTCATTAAATAATCCTAACACTATATTAGTATTACCAATATCAACTGCTAAAATCATAGCCAATTTCTCCCGACAAAATCAAATCTTCCTTACCTGCGTCATTAATAACGATAAGACACCCATCATAATTAATGCCTTTTTCAACGTATTTACTAATATTTCCATTTATATGGATACTTATTTCTTTATCTAAATTATCTGAATAATCTTTCCATAAAAAAACAATGTCAAAGTTATTATTAATAAATAAATTTATATAATTTTCAAGTTTATTTAATATTTTTGCTAAAATAAATTCTCTCTGTAACTTAACATTACTCCATTTATTAACAAAAGTTGCTTTATCTTTAATATCTATAGGAAATTCAACTTTATCAATATTTAAACCTATTCCTAATACTACTTTATCAAGGATTGAACCGTTGAAAGACGTATCTATCAATATTCCACAAACTTTTTTACCATTTATAACGCAATCATTTGGCCATTTTAACTTGATTGGAACGTATTTTTTTAAAGCATCAATAACTGAAAAACCTGCTATAATATTTATCGGTAATAAATATTTTGGTTCTAATATAGGCAATACTACACTAAATGCTAACCCTTTATCACTATTAAACCAGCTTCTGCCACTTCTTCCTTTACCATTTATTTGATTATTTGCAACGGCTACAGTCCCAACTTCAAAATCATTTTCTAAAAGATAAGTGTTTGTTGAATCTAATTTATCAAACAATAAAAGATTTTTGCCTAATATCTCTGCTTTAATATATTCTGAAAATAATTCTTTATTAAACATACAAATATATAATATTAATGATTAAGCAAGTAAAGAATTAAATAAGATGTTTAATGTATAATTTATCACAAATAAAAAATATTATTACTAAAAAAACTATTCTCCTGATTTTTTAAACCATTTAACAGCTTCTTTATAATTTCTTTCTACTCCTCTACCACTTTGATACATATAGGCTAAATTATACATAGCAATAGAATATCCTTGCTCAGCCGATTTTTTATACCATTCAAAAGCCTCTTCATCATCTTTTAAAGTTCCTTTACCAGATGCACACATAATACCCATATTATATTGAGCTTTCATATCGCCTTTTTCAGCTGCCATTAAAAGCCATTTAACAGCCTCATCGTAATCTTTTCTGACACCCTTGCCTTGTTTATACATAAATCCTACATTAAATTGTGCTTCAACATGCCCTAATAAAGCTGCGTCCATATACCAAGCAAAAGCCTCTTTAAAATCTTTTTCTACACCTTTACCGTTTTTATACATTTCACCTAAATAAAACATTGCATCTTTATTTTCTTGAGCTGCTGCAACGTGAAACCATTGTCGTGCAAGATTGTAATCTCTTTTTACACCACTACCATATAATAAAAAGAAACCGACTAAAAATTGAGATTTAGGATTTTTATTTCTTTTAGCATCTTCTAAAAAACACTTAAAAGCCAATTTAAAATTATTTTTATCTGCAGCAATAGAACCTAAATCGTATAATGATCGTTTTTTTTTGAATTTTCTCCAAAAAAATAATTTTGATAATTTCATTATTTAATACACTTACTTTCGCCTATTTCTATTAATTTACCTTTATTTTTAGCTAATTCGTCCATAATTGTAACAGATGATGCTATGACGCCATTTTCGTGTAACCAAATACAATATTTTTCTGCTAAATCGTCTTTGCGAGAGCCATCATTTAAAGCATATATCCATATAGTTGGATTTTCTACTTCTGTAGCCATTTCTATACTTTTAACGCTTCCATCAAGAGGTGTCATATTATCAATTGTATCTTTCATACTATCTAACGATAATACTATTGGTCTATCTTTTGATATAGCTTCTGAAATTGTTGATGGTTTATCTTCACTATTATTATCACTTTTATCATTATCTATTTGACTATTATTGTCGTAAGATGATGTTCCATTTGATTGAGTGCTATAACTTTCTTTATTATATGATTTAAAAGATGTATCATCATCTTTAAATATAAGGCTATACAATGTATATATAAGCAATATAAAAACTATTACGAGAACTACTCTAAATTCTCCACGTAGTTTTTTTAAATATTCAAGTAATTTATTCATAATCACCTCAAATTGATGATGTATTATATACTATTTTTTCTTTTTTTAAAGTATATAAATCGCATATTAAATACTAAATATTTCATATTTTTATTTACATATATAGATTATTAAGTTATATTGCCTTGCTTTAATAATAAAATTTTAGGAGGTTTTTATTAATGAAAAAAAGTTTAGTTTTTTTATTCGTATTTTTTTTAAGTTTTAGTGCTGTTTTTTCAACAAATGCTTTAGCTTCTGGTTATCTTCTTAATGAATATTCAGTTACTTCATTAGGTAGAGCTTTTGCTGGTGTTGGTGTTGTAGGAGATGATTTATCTGCAATAGCTTCAAACCCAGCTGGATTGCAACTTTTTGATAGAACTGTTGGAGCTCAAGTTGGAGCTACTGTTATTACATTAAATGGAAAATTTAATGGTGATGTAACTTCTGCATTAGGTAAACAAAGTGGTTCAGCAAGAGTAGAAATTCAAGAAGTTGTGCCAAACTTTTTTGCAAACTACGCTTTAAATGACAGAATAAAATTTGGTCTTGGTGTTTACGTTCCTTTCGGTTTAGGAACAACTTATTCAGATAACTCAATAGTTCAACTAAGTGCTATTGAAAGCCAATTGCAAGTTATTGAAATTGCTCCATCTATGTCTTGGAATATATGGAAAGGTTTATCAATTGGTGCCACAGTAAATATTCAACATGGGGCAGCAACATTAACTCAAAGTTCACCAAACCCTCTAAATCCTCTTTCAGGTCAACTATACACGAAAGTTCAAGGTGATACTTGGGCAGTTGGTGGAACAGTAGGTTTAATATATGATTTTGGTGAAACAAGTGGAGGAGATAAAACTGTAGTAGGTCTTTCTTATCGCTCACAAGTTAAACACGGTTTAGAAGGCACAATGAATGTTTATCCTTTATTAAAGAAAGATGTTACAGCAGATATGTATTTGCCTAATGTAGTTACCCTTTCTGCTTACCACAAATTTAAAGCTCCAGTTGGTTTATCAGCTACATTAAGATATATTCAGTGGAGTATATTTGATTCCCTTGAAATAAAAGGTAGTGGTCAACCTCGTATTCATCAAGATTGGAGAGATACATTTTCTGCACACGTTGGTGTAGATTGGTTTGTAGATCCAAGTATTACTTTAAGAGCTGGTTTTGCTTATGATATGACACCAATTAAAGATGCAGAACATAGAACTGCAAGAATACCAGATAATGACAGATTTCTTTTAAGTTTTGGTTTAACTGCTAAACCTCATGAAAGTTGGCAAATTGATGTTGGTTATACTCACTTATTCTTAACTAAAGCAAGTATAAACAATACTCATTCTGGGTTAAATATTAACGGTGAGTATTCTTACGATGCTCTTTCTTATTTGATTGGTGTTCAAGTTCAATATAAATTTTAAAACAAATAATTTAAGGCAAAGATTTATTCTTTGCCTTTTTATTTTTCCATAGATATTATATTTTCTTTAATCATTTTATTACGAATATTAAAAACTTTTGGAGATAAACTAACCTTTGCTCTATGAGGGCTAGTTATACGTTTATAAGACCAATCAAGACTTGCAAGGGCATCGTCTTGATATTCTCTAATTTGATTTAAACTATAATTTACGAAATCGCTAACAAATTCTGATTTTTCATTATTAGATATATACATTAAATGTTGGCGTGGAGTAATTTTATAGTTAAGTTTATCAATCTTTAAAAACTTCCTATCATCATTAGGGTGATAACATTTAGTAATATCTTCTATATTTTCATCATGTAAGTATATTAATGTAGTGATATAATGACCTTTCTCATCTGTAATTAAAGCACTTCTGATATTTCCAGCTATAGTTGTTTTAATATCATTATTAGATATTTTCAAAATATATTTATTACTTTTTTCAGAGATTTTGCATACTCCACCTAAAGCTGGCTCACCCCAACAAGTAACACCCTTAGTTCCAACGCCAAAAGATATATGGTTTACAACTTTATCTTCTCCTGCTTTATTTAATTGAGATAAAATTGATTCAATACTATATTCATCTAAATCATTACTTAATATTATAGTAATATTTTCGGTATTTAAAGCCTTTGATAAATAATTGTAACAAATGGCTGATAAGTATGCTAAATCTCCACTATCTATTCTAATAGATAATTTATCCCAAGAATTATGTTTGATTAAGTTTTCTTTATGCTCTAAAAAAACTTTTTCAGCATTTAATAACCCACTATTTAAAGTGTTTATAGTGTCAATTAATAAAGACGGTTTTGTAGGGTTATGAGTTAGCCACTTATTAAATGCTTCATATTCAGAATCGTAAGACTGTATAAATTCATGCCCCATTGTGCCATTAGATGGTATGCCAAAAATTGCATTTGCTTCACAATTGCTTGTATAATCAATCCCAGAAATATATGCATATAAACTTGATTTAATGGAATTTTGACTACGCCTACGCCCAAACTCCATAATAGTATTTTTTAATGCAGCATTTCTTATTCTATGCCATTTAGTTGCTAAAAGAGTTGCAAAATTGACTTCAGACAAAATAATCCCCTCTAATATTCTTGAATCAATTAAATTTGTTTCAAGAATAACTATAGGCTCATTTGGAAAAATAGCAGAATTTTCTGGCACAGAATATATTTTTGCAATAATTTTATCTCTTGATTTAACGTAATCAATAAATTCTTGCCTATAATTTTTAGTTTCTAAATAAGGAACAAGATTTTTGTAGCTAAAGGAATTTAATTTTTCTAAAAAAGCAATGATACCACCAGTAATAGCATAAGATGAACCAAAAGGAGCTTTACGGTAAAACATTATTTTAACTGTAGGTTCATTATAAATACCTTCTAAGACATCACTTTGAGCCATAGTTAAATGGTATTCATCAAAAGGGAAATTTTCATTAAATAAAGAAGTATCATTTAATATTTTTAGTAAAGGAGTGTCTAATATTGTATTATGATTACTGTTTATAAAATTATATCTCATACTATTTAATCTGTAGTATATCTAAACTTTAATCCCATTTTTTTTGCTGTATAAATAAAATTATCTGATAAATGTTCAAAACCTTTTACACTTGAAGTAGCATCTTGCAATAGGGTAAATTTTGATAAATCACTATTAAGGCATGTTCCTATATCTAATATGGTATTAGCTACACAATGACTTAACGCCTCTCCAGCTACGTAAATTGTTTCCGATTCAGCCATAGAAACTAATAATGATTTATTTATTTGAGTTGATACATCATCTGGAATAGGCACATCTGCAAAAAGAGCAGAATAATGTTCAGTAAGAGAATTAGAACCTTTAATAATATATTCAACTATTCCTTTATGTTCAATTTCATAAACACGTATAATTTCAGCAAGGGAGTTAAATATATTATTGCCTTTTGTTCCAATTATACAATGATAAGGCCAAATACAAAGTTGGTAACGACCTTTTTTCTCTAATGTTTTTACGTAATTAATAGACCAAGAACGATGAATACTGTTAGTTGCTTGCCATCTACCTGTATCAACATCATTAGAAGTAATAATAGTAAATGGTTGAGGATGTTTACCCTCCTCATCTATCCAAAATATAGGATTAGCTATATGATAATTTTTATGAGAATCCAACGTAACAGTAATACGTGAAATATTACCCATATTTTTATCAATGAAACTTGTTAATCGTTCCATATCTTTTTCTGCACCGTCAACGTATAAACTACCCTCTGGTATGCAGAAATCATTTTGAGGATCTATAATAAGTAAATGAATATTTTTATCCATATATCACCTTAAATTAAAGTGAATTATACATAAATTATATATTTCATCAAGCATAATATAATGATTTTTAATCACTATATTATGCTATCTAAAACTACTGAGAAATTGCTTTTGCCATTAATAAAGAGATTTTTTTTGCAAAAATACCAGCATCAACTGGTTTTGCTCCTTCTAAAATAAGTGCTTCATCATATAAAATATCTGTGTAATCAGCTAAAATTTCAGAATTAGCATCTTTTTCAAAAAGTTTATTCATTTCTATAAAAAGAATATGATTTGGATTTATCTCCATACTTCTTTTGCCTTTTGCATAATTTTCGCCCATAGCTTTCATAATTTGTTCAATATGTGGGTCAAAATCTTTTTCACCAGCAACAAGGCAAACAGCACTATCTTTAAGACGACTTGAAAGACGGACATCTTCAACTTTATCTTTTAGCCTATCTTTTATAAATTCAATTAATTTACTAAATTCTTCTTTCTTCTTTTCTTTTTCTTCTTTATCACTATCACCTAAAGTAATATCGCCCTTAACTACAGATTTAAATTTTTTGCCCTTATACTCACCTAATGAAGAAATAACTATATCATCAATATCATCAGTCATAATAAGCACTTCTAAATCTTTATCTTTTAACCCTTCAAGATATGGACTAGTTTCTGCTTCTTGGCGATTGCTTGCAAGAATATAATAAATATCTTCTTGATCTGGCTTCATTCTCATAAAATAGTCATCTAATGAAGTATATTTATCTTTTTCAGTCTTTGTTGATTGAAATAATAAAAGCTCTGCAATGTTTTGTTTGCGTTCAAAATCGTAATGTAAGCCCTCTTTTAAAATACGCCCAAATTCTTTAGAAAAATTAACGAAATCATCGTATCTATCTTTCTTTAAGTTAGAAATTGCTTCAAGAACCCTTTTAATAATAGCTTTTTTCATAACTTCTATATGACGATTATTTTGTAGTATTTCCCTTGAAATATTAAGAGGTAAATCATTTGATTCAACTACACCTTTTACGAAACGTAAATAAGGAGGTAATAACTCTTCACAATGTTCCATAATCTGAACTCGCTTAACGTAAAGCATTGGTCCAGATTTATAATCTTTATAAATTATATCAAATGGACATTTTGTAGGTATGTATAACAATGCAGAAAATTCTTGATTGCCCTCAATTTTAAAATGAAGCCTACTAATTGGATTAGTAAAATCGTGAGAAATATGTTTATAAAAATCGTTATACTCATCATCTGTTATTTCTGATTTATCTCTTAACCAAATCGCTTTTTGAGAATTAATTGTTTCTTCTTTAATCTCTTTTTCATCAGTTGCTTTGCCTTCATCGTCATATTTAGTTCTCTCAATATCCATAACGACTGGATGTTCAATATAATCAGAATATTTGCGAACTAACTCTCTCAAAGTCCATTCTTCAAGATATTTTTTCTCATCATCACGTAAATATAGTGTAATATCTGTGCCACGGGCAGATTTGACAGTATTAGAAATTGTAAATTTTCCGTCTGCAGATGACTGCCATTCAACTGCATCTTCATCTTTTGCCCCAGCTTTCTTTGTAACAACTTTTACTTTATCGGCTACCATAAATGCAGAATAAAAACCTACTCCAAATTGACCAATTAAATCGGCACTATCTTTTCCTTTATTTTCTTCTAACATTTTCATAAACTCTTTAGTGCCAGAATGGGCTATTGTTCCAAGATTTTCTACTACTTCATCATAAGTCATACCTATCCCATTATCACTAATAGTAAGAGTATTATTATCTTTATCTGCAATTAATTTAATTTTCCAATCAGTTCCATCTGCATACATACTTGAATCTGTTAAACCAACGTATCTAACTTTATCTATAGCATCACTTGCATTTGATATAAGCTCTCTTAAAAAAATATCTTTATTTGAGTATAAAGAATGTATAACAATATCAAGCAATCGTGATACTTCTGTTTTAAATTCCATTGTTTGTTCTGCCATTTTTATCTCCTAAATCATATTAACATTTTATTGTATATAAATTATTAGCACTCTTACGACTTGAGTGCTAATTGTTAATTTAGACTTATATGAAAATTTTGTCAAGATGATAAAATATATATTTTAAATAGTGTAAATCATTAGTTAACAATCTAATAATAACGGCAATTGATAATACTTTTTAAGATTAAAATAGATTAGGGATAGAATAATATACAACAGTAAAAATAAACCCAACATATATTGAGAAGATTAATAAAGTTGCAATATATCCTATCCCTATTAAAATTTGATAGTTTGACGAATTATGTTAAACAATTTTATTTTTTGTAATTATTCTAATGAAAATTATTCATTATCATCAAACTAAATAGTTACACATATTCTATTTATTTAATTATCTGTAAATTGTGGACGTCCAGACAGAATAGTAACACTTTTTAAAAAATTAAAAAGTTCTAATAAAATTAATCACACTTAGAATTAATGCAACTAATGCTATAATGTCTGTTCTTGTTAATTTCATTTTTCTTTCTCCTTTAACCAAATTGTGGTGCTTTGAAATTTCAAAATGTCTCCATATAAAAATTTTAAATAATATTATTTGTACAAATTAACAAATTTTTATCACTTAATTATTATCTTGTCAACTTTTTTTGTTTATTTTTTCAAGATATATAAATATTTATTGGGCAAAATACGTTTTATACTACTGCATTACACATAAAAAATATCATATATAACAAGTAGGAATGAAGGATTTATAACAGTAAAAATTATAATTTAATGTTAAACAGCATTAACAACAGCAGAAGAACAATAATCTAAAACGGTAGAAATTATAAGTTGATATTAAACCAAAACTACCATTTGAGACACTACGCTATCTACAACAGTAGAAATTATAAGTTAATATTAAACACTCATTAATGGATAAAGGCGACTTCCCATCTACAACAGTAGAAATTATAAGTTAATATTAAACGTCATCGTGCCATGCACATCTGTTTTCAAATCTACAACAGTAGAAATTATAAGTTAATATTAAACATTGTCTGTGTTTGTTGCCATGATATAAGATCTACAACAGTAGAAATTATAAGTTAATATTAAACATACTAAAGCCTTTTTACAATAACTAATCTACAACAGTAGAAATTATAAGTTAATATTAAACCCATTTAGGAATAGGAACAGTATTACGTGATCTACAACAGTAGAAATTATAAGTTAATATTAAACTTAGTAGATTTAGGAATATTAAGCAAAATCTACAACAGTAGAAATTATAAGTTAATATTAAACTACACTTCTTTATAATTCAACCCTTTAGATCTACAACAGTAGAAATTATAAGTTAATATTAAACAGATATGGTATGAGGTAGGCTTGACCATCTACAACAGTAGAAATTATAAGTTAATATTAAACCATCTGCCCAACCTGTATCCTCTTTTTATCTACAACAGTAGAAATTATAAGTTAATATTAAACAAAGAAATGCAAACTATTAGCAATACGAATCTACAACAGTAGAAATTATAAGTTAATATTAAACTTTATTATAAATAGCAACACGTTAACGATCTACAACAGTAGAAATTATAAGTTAATATTAAACTCACCTATCCAGCCAACATCTTCTTTTTATCTACAACAGTAGAAATTATAAGTTAATATTAAACCGATATTTATTGCCATAGCTCTTGGGA
>JAZSQT010000138.1:0-14401 GCA_045538075.1 Mucispirillaceae bacterium | reverse complement strand
AATATAATAGTATCATTTGGTAATAAAACTGTTTGCCCATTAGGAACAACAATATCTTTTCCACGTTTTATCATAACAATAAGTATATCTTTAGGAATTTCAGAATCCATAATCTTCTTATTTGCCCATTTATGTTTTTTTGTAATAGTAAACTCTAAAAGTTGATTATACGATTCATCTTCTATATCATTTAAAGATTTTAATTTATGCTCTGGCTTGACGGCAATCATATTTAACTTTTTTGCCATAAAAGGAATAAAAGAACCTTGAAAAATAATTGAAAATAAAACAACAATAAATACTATGTGAAAAATATCTGGTAGTTGAGCAGATGAAGTTACTGCATATATTGAAAATGCAATAGAAGCTGCTCCTCTAATTCCTACAAAAGATATAAAAGATTGTTGATTTATTGGCAACTTGAAAAAAGATAAAATTGAAAAAACTGCAATAGGACGAGCTATAAACATCATAAAAATTGCAATTAGTGTTCCAGATAATGCAGCTTCAGGCAATCTTGATGGAAAGGCTAATAATCCTAACATAAAAAATAGAACAATTTGCATAAGCCAAGAAATACCATCAAAAAAATTAGATAGACTTTTTCTTCTATAAATCTTGCTACTACCAATAATTAGTCCAGAAATATAAACACATAAAAATCCATTTCCATCTATTAAACTGCTAAAAGAATATCCTAATATTGCTATTGCCATAACAAAAATTAAATGGAAGCTATCTATTTCAAAATGTATGTTTCTTAATACCCAACTAGCTATATAACCAAGGATAACACCAATAATAATTCCAAAAAAAATCTGTTTTGCTAATAAAATAGGCACAGATATATTTGTATCACCTACTAATAGAGATAATATTACTATAGTCAACATATATGCAAAAGGGTCGTTACTACCACTTTCTACTTCAAGAATTGGTGCAGTGCCACCTTTTAGAGCTAATTTTCTTGAACGTAATATAGAAAAAACTGATGCTGCATCTGTAGAGGAAAGAACAGAGCCAATAAGCATGGCTTCTAAAAATGAAAAATTAAGAGCATAATAACAAAATAAACCTGTAATAGCTGCAGTTAAAACTGTTCCAATAGATGATAATAAAACAGCTTTAACAGCAACTGGTTTTACAACTTTCCAACTAGTTCCAAACCCTCCATAAAACATTATAAATACGAGAGCTATTGTTGCCATATTTTCAGCTAATTTATAATCGTCAAAATCAATTTTACCAATTCCATCTGAACCAAAAAGCATACCTAAACCCATAAAGATTAAAAGGGTAGGCACACCAACTTTATATAATAATTTACTAAAAGAAATACACAAAATTAAGACAATTGCTCCAAAAATTAAAATACTGTTCAAAATACAACCCCAATTATTTTTCTTTTTATACTATATTTTCATTAATAAATATATTAGCAAAATTGTTAATATCCGATTGGCTACCAGTAACAAGTAGCTCATCTTTATCTTTAATCTTATCTAAAGCTCCAGGAGATACTTTTAAATGGTTTCCAGTTCTAATAGCTATAATATTAACTTTATATTTATATCTAACATCTAAATCTCTTAAAGTTTTTCCAGATTTATTAGAACCTACTGGAATTGTTATAGTTTCAACAGATACTCCTTTTATTCCAAAAGATGCAGATTTATCTCTACTTCTTCTTTTAATAGTAGATGGTTCTACTTTTCTTATTTCAGATTCTAATTTATCTATATCTTCAGTAGGTATATAATAATATTTTAAAACACTTGATAATAATGCAACTGATGATTCAATTTCTTCTACAATTACGTCTATTGCTCCAAGCTCTTTTAATAATGCTGCATGAGATGCAAATCTTGTTCTTGCTATGATAGCAATAGTTTGGTCTATCCTATGAGCTGCTTCAACAATATTTCTTGTAGTAGAATAATCACCACTTGATATAATTAATGCACGTGCTTTATCAATTTTTGCATGGGCTAATATTTCTTCTTGAGAAGCATCTCCATATATTATTGATACACCTTTTGCAGATTCATTTCTAACGGTTTGAGGATTCATCTCAATAACAGTATAATTAATTTTCGCATTATCTGCTGCTTTTGCAATATTTCTACCTGCAGGTCCAAATCCTACTATTATAATATGGTCTTTCATAGGTTTAAGTTTTTTTTCTTTTGGATGAAAATATCCTTTTTTTACACCATTAGGTAGTGGTAATTTCTCTATAAAATATGATATTTGTGATGAATATTGTATTAAAAAAGGTGATAACGCCATTGTAATAACTGATATTGCTATAAAGGTTGAATGTTCGTCAGATGTAATAATTCCAGATGCTTTTCCTGTTGCTGCTAATATAAAAGAAAATTCTCCAACTTGAGCAAGAGAAAGTCCAGTTCTTAAAGAAGTTGTTAAAGGATAACCTAAAATATTAATAGATACTCCAGCCATTAATGTTTTAGCTATAACAATAAATATTGCTGCAGAAAACACTATTATTGGATTTGAAGCAAATATATCTATGTTGATTAACATACCAACAGATACAAAAAAGAAACCAGTAAATACATCTTTAAATGGAACAACGTTGCCTAATGCTTGGTAGCCAAAGCCTGTTTCACTAACAATCATACCAGCAAGAAATGCTCCTAAAGCAAGAGATAACCCAGCTTGATTAGTAATAAAGGCAACTCCTAAACAAATTAAAACTACTGCAAATAAAAATAATTCTCTACTTTTCGTTTTTGTAACTTGTATAAGTAGGCGTGGAACAATAAATCTTGCAATAGCAAATAAAACTACAACTACTAATATTGCTTTACCCATAGTAATAAATATTTCTAAAATAGATGAATTTCCTTCTGGTGCAATCATTGGTATTATTAGCATAATAGGAATAACTGCAATATCTTGGAATATTAATATACTCGTAGTAACACGACCAAAAGGAGCTTCAATTTCATTTCGTTCCATTAATAGTTTTAATACTATTGCAGTGCTTGAAAGAGTAATAATTAATCCATAAAAAATAGATTTATTTATATTGTAACCTAAAAAATAACAAGCAACCATAACTATTAATGTAGTAAAAAAGACTTGTAATAAACCACCACCAATAGCAGAGCGTTTCAATGATAATAATTGATTTAATGAAAATTCAAGACCTATTGTAAATAAAAGTAAAACTACACCGAACTCAGCCATTATATTAACATTTTCTATTTCAGAAATAAGACCAAGTCCATTTGGACCTACAAATAATCCAGTAATTAAATAACCCAAAATTCCTGGAACTTTTAGTCTTGAGCATATAAGTAACGATATAGTCGCAAAAACAACTATAATTGTAATATCAATTAAAATAGGTGCTTCCATAAAAATCCTTTTATATTAATAGATTAAATAGTTTAAGTATAAAGTATTTTGTTAATCAAAAGCATATTTATTATCTTACTGTAATTCGTAAAATAGAAAACGCTAAAATAATAAATTATTAAGTGTTTAATAAAATTTAGGTTAAATCATTAATAATATCATTATTACAAATATAAGAACTATGCCGATAATTGTATATTTGATTATTTCTGATTTAGGAATACCTGCAAGTAACTCTTCACCACGAGCTGCATATTCTGATTTTAATTCAGTATATGATTTTTCAAGAGAAGATTTATCATTTATGAGTCCAAATACGTATTGTTCAATATCCATTTCTTCAATTTTTTCAGCATTATATCTTTCTTTTAATACAGAAACTTTTTTAGCTTTCATTGTTCCGTTGCGTTGAGTAACATCTGTAAAACCTAATGTGAATCCAAAATTTTCAAGGAATTTATTTCTCATTTCAATATCTTCAGGAGTGGAATTTTCTGGAGATAAAAATTCAAAAGGGTTAATAGCATAATCCTCAAAATTAGCTTTAAGCCAAGATACAACTTCATTAAAAGCGTAAGAACCTATACCACGTCCTCTTATACTTTCTTCTATATAACCACCTTGTATTGGTCCAAAATCAACAGAGTTAGTTCTATGGTTGACTGTGGCAGTAAATTTGTTTAATGATAATTTTTCAGATGCAGCAACGTTAGATATATTTGCTCTTGCTAAAGAATTACCAGCAAGGGATATAATTCTAACAATCATCATTTCTGTATCTGATTCTTTATAGTGCTTCATTGATAACATAATATGACCGAAGAATTTAATGCTTGAGCCACCTAATTCTTTAACTTTAATTAATTTTAATATGGTAGTTCCATATTCATCTGCTTTCTGTTCAAAGTCTGCCATGCTATTCCTCTTTTTAAGATACTAATTATATTATTAACCTATAATTATATCCCTTGCAAACATTATTTTTTACTAATAAAATATAATTAATAATTTATTGTAATATGTATATCGGTTAGGAGGCATTATGGCTAAATACTTTTTTTTATGTTTATTTATTTTTTCTGTATCTGCTTGTTCATTATTTGCTACAGGAAGTAAAAGTGATATTAGAAATTATGAAGATTTAGAAAAAACAACTTTAGTTAAATATTCTGAAATAGATTGTAATTTTAATAATATTGTTTCTGGTATTAAAGATGAATATTTTTGCAGTAATAATAAAGATTTAGATTATGTATCTTATTTTACGTCCTTTAATTTTCAAGCACTACCTAATACCTTAAATGATTATATTATAAACTTGTTAAAACAATTAGATAAGGATAAGAAAAAGATTGAAAAAAGTTTGGTATATACTTATTTTTACAATAAAGATAAAGTTAATGTAATGTATGAAAATATTGGACCATTAAGTTTTGTAATTGAAAATAATAATAAATTAGCTGTTTTTATTTCAAGAAATGATATTTTGTTAAGAAGTAATATTTATCCTTCCCTAAAATTTCATTCATTAATAGAACCAGAAGATAATGAAGATAAGAATAATTTATATTTGTATAAAGTTAAATACTTAATATATCCTCATCTACTTACTGCAGATTATTCATCTGATTGGATTTCATCTTTCTTAGGGCTACCAAATTATTCTGATGCTGAAAAATTATTTGAAGAAGGTAATAAAAATATAGTAATTGAATACTTTCGTAATCTTGAACATAATTCAAGTATGAATAGTAATGTGTATTTAGAGGGTAGTAAATTATCTTTTTTTGAATTGGCTCGTTCCTTTGTTTTCTCAGATAAAATTTACAAATCAAATATTAATAATAAAAATGTATTAAAGCCAGCATTACCTAAAGATAACGAGGGATTCGTAAATGAATATTTACCATCATACGTTTTATCAAAAATTGAAATTATTAAAAAAGACAAAAATGGAAATGAATTAGTTTTAAATAAATGGGTTGAAAGTGATATTAATGATATGATTTTAAACAAAGATGATATTAGTGGTTTTTATTCTGTAGTTGATAAATCAGAAGATAAGCTAATTATCCGATATACTCATAATTCTAATAAACCAAGGTATAGAGGAGAAGGTTATATGCGTTCTAATATGTCTGGTTTATCTTCAATATATGAAAATTTAAGAAATACTATAGTTACAGACATAAATGTAACAGACTATTTTAGATTAAAAGATTTACCAATAGACTGTATTAAAGAAGCAAAAATTGAAGATTTAATTAATGGCTCAAATATGACTTCCTACGATAAAGATAAAATATTTAGTATTTATTCAGATTCTGTTTCAAAATGTAGTTCGCCACAAATTATTATGACTAAAGTATTATTTTATAGAGATTTAAATGATGGCAAGATAATAAACTAACTTAAAAAACTTTTTATAATCTTAGTTTTATGATAAATTTATGGATAGAAATTATTAATTATTTTAGGTTACAAGTTTAAAAAATGAATAAAATAAGTAGGCGAATTAAAAGAGAATCTTTAAAGTTTTATAAAGGTGTATTATCTCTTGGTAAACTTTTAATTGAATCAACAAGTGGAAATAGAAAAAGAAAAATATTACAATATTCTCTATATTTTATAATAATTATTATTGTTAATATTTTCATTGGAAAAAATATTGGTAGCACAAAATATTCTTGGGATTCTAACGTCTCTATTTTTTTGTTAGTTAACATAAATATTATTCTATTGCTTGTATTACTTATTGTTATATTTAGAAATTTAGTTAAAGTGTTATCTGAATCTCATAGCAATATTTTTGGTGCAAGGCTTAAGATAAAATTAGTAACATTTTCGGTTTTTCTTGCTGTTATTCCAGTATTAGTAGTATTCTTTTTCGCGAGTACTCTTATAAATGATAGTATTAACAAATGGTTTAATAATCACGTTGATAGAGCATTATCTGGATCTTATAACTTGATGGAAGATTATAAGGACATGGTAAGAAAAGATGTATCAGAAATTTCTAAATTTGTTTCAAATTCAATAATAGATAAAAGTAGTAATAGGTTAGTGTTAAATAATACTTTTACAAATAATTTAAATGGATTTATTGATAACAATATCATAGGTGGGGTATATATTTTTAATGATAAAAAAGAAAATATATACAATAAAGAATACCTTAATAATAATTTTTTAGAAAATATTTCAAATATCCATATTGATACAGTTTTAAAAAATTTTGAAGAATTTGGAGATTATTCTTATGGTAGTAGCCAATTATTTTGGTCTGCAATACCTATTAAAAATAAGTATATGCACGTTATTGGAGCAGTTTTTACATATAAAATTATTCCAGAACATATTATAGAAGATATAAATATAATTTATGAAGCAAGAAATAAATATCGTGAAAGTGAATTTTTTTCTTATCCACTAAAAAAATCGTATTTTATGCTTTTGATAATGATGTCATTATTAGTAATTTTTGTCGGAATATGGGGTAGTATATATTTTGCAAAAAATATTACTAAACCGATTGAGGCTTTAGCAGATGCTTCTGTTGAAATATCAAGAGGAAATCTTGATATAGAAGTTAAAGAACAAGGTGGAGACGAAATTAGTTACCTTATCAAAACTTTTAATAGAATGTCTAAATTAATAAATGCACATACGAAAGAATTACACTTGAAAAATCAAGAATTATCAGAAATGTATAATCAAATTTCTCGTGATAATATGTATATTGATACGATATTCAGAAACGTTGATTCGGCATTAATTTTATTAAATTACGATATGAAATTAGTTAAGGCTAACGAAAAAGCTAATAGTTTAATAGTCAATTTTGATAAAGAGTTTGATGAATTAGTAAAAGATAATATTAAAACTTTTTTTTCGTCTAATGAAATGGAATTTGTTACAAATATAGATAGAGTTATTAATGGTGAACAACACATATATTCATTAAGTTTTTCTAAAATAACTATAGACGAGAATGAGCAACAAATATTACTCGTTATTTCTGATGTTACAGACGCAGTTAATGCTCAACGTATTTCTTTATGGAAGGAAGTTGCAACAAGAATTGCTCATGAAGTTAAAAATCCACTTACTCCAATAAAATTAATAGCAGAAAGAGTAAAAAAACGTTCTTTTGAATTACAGGATATTAGTAGCAAAGAATTAATTCAAGATAGTATGAATACTATTATTGCTGAAACTGATAACTTACTTGAATTAGTAGAAGAATTTAATTTATTTGCAAAATTGCCAAAAGCAAAAAAATATCCCATAAATATATCTGATTTAGTAAATAGTGTATTATCTTTATATAGTGAAACTTATAGTAATATTAATTTTAATTATTATTCTGATGAAGATTTTATAGTAATTGCAGATAGATTACAGTTAAGACGAGTATTCCAAAATTTAATAAGTAATGCTATATTTGCAATGAATTTATCAGGTGATATAAATATTACTACTTTAAAAAATAGTGAAAATAACTTATTAATAAAAATAGAAGATACAGGTTCTGGAATCAAACAAGAAGATATACCTAAAATTTTTGAACCGTATTTTAGTAATAGGTCTGGTGGCACTGGTTTAGGTCTTGCTATTGTGAAAAAAATAATTGAAGAACATTCTGGATCTATATCAGTAGAAAGTAGTCCATCTGGAACTATTTTCACAATAATTTTGCCCAGAGGTGATTAATGGATATTTTAATTATTGATGATGAAAAGAATATTGGCGTTGCAATTAAGGGTATTCTTGAAGATGAGGGGCATAGATGCGAATTTTGTTTAAATTTTGCTGATGGCTTCAAGCGTCTTAAAGAAAAAATGTTTGATATTGTTTTTCTTGATATATGGCTTCCAGATACAGATGGAGTAGAGGGCTTACGAGAAATTAAACGTTTTTTTCCAGAAGTAGAAGTAGTTATGATTAGTGGACATGGAACTATAGAAACAGCCGTTGAAACTATACGTTATGGTGCATACGATTTTTTAGAAAAACCTTTATCTCTTGATAGAATCACATTATTAGTTAAGCATTTGGGCGAAAAATTAAAAATATTAAAAGACTTAAGAAAGTCTAAATTTAATTTAGTTAAAAAATATGATTTAATCGGAGTTAGTGATGCAATAATGCGTTTAAAAGATAAAATAGAACGAATTGCATCAATGAATTCTTGGGTATTGATTACAGGTGAAAATGGAACAGGAAAAGAACACGTTGCAAGATTAATTCATATGCTTGGTAACCGTTCAGATAAACCTTTTATAGAAATAAATTGTTCTGCAATTCCTACAGATTTGATAGAAAGTGAAATGTTTGGGCATGAAAAAGGCTCATTTACCGGTTCTATTCAAAGAAAAATTGGAAAATTTGAGTTAGCAAATAGTGGAATACTTTTTCTTGATGAAATTGGAGATATGGGTATTCCTATGCAGGCAAAATTATTAAGAGTTCTTGAAACAGGTGAATTTTCAAGGATTGGTGGTAACGATGTAATTAAGTCAGATTTTAGGTTAATATCTGCAACAAATAAAGATTTACCATTAGAAATTAATTCAAATAGATTTAGATCAGACTTATACTATAGGATTAATGTTATCCCTGTTGAAGTTCCTCCATTAAGAGATAGACGAGATGATATTATCCCATTAGTAAACCATTTTATTAAAGAAACATCTGCTATAAACGGACTTAAGGAAAAGCAAATATCTGATGACCTTTTGAAACTTTTCTTTAATTATAATTGGCCTGGAAATGTTAGGCAGTTGAAGAATATTGTAGAAAGAATGGTAGTGCTTTCAGAAGATGATGTAATAGATGTAAAAGATGCACCATCTCTTTTTAATTCTAATGACCAAAATTCACCGATTATGGAACCTATAAGTTATAATTCCACATTAAAAGAAGCAAGAGACGAGTTTGAAAAGAAGTATATTTTAAATGCCTTAAAATCTACTAATTGGAATATATCTCAAGCCTCAAGAATTTTAGATATGGAAAGAACTTATTTGTATAGAAAAATAAAAGCATATAATTTAGATAAAAATAAGGATTAATTTTCATGAAAAGTATTCTTGATAATTTTTTTAAGATTTATTCTTCTAATAGTAGCATTAAAACAGAAGTTATTGCTGGATTAACTACTTTTATGACTATGAGCTATATAATATTTGTTAACCCAAATATTATGGCTCAATCTGGAATGGACGTGCAAGCAGTTATGGTTGCAACTTGTCTTGCTTCGGCTTTTGCAACTTTCTTAATGGGAATTTTAGCTAACTATCCTATTGGTTTAGCTCCAAGTATGGGCATAAATGCTTTTTTTACATTTGGTCTTGTTCTTGGTATGGGATTTTCGTGGCAAGTTGCAATGACATCTGTTTTTATAGAAGGAGTTGCATTTATTGTATTAACATTAACTGGAGTAAGAGATAAACTTCTAAATAGTATTCCTTATTCTATGAAAATAGGCATACCAGCTGGAATTGGATTATTTTTAATGTTCATAGGCCTGCAAAATGCAGGTATTGTTGTAGATAATCAATCAACCCTTGTTACAGTAGGTAATTTAAAGGATATAAAAGTATTACTTGCTATTTTTGGCTTTTTATTAATGGTTGTTTTATATATATTTAAGGTTAAAGGTGCGATTTTATTTAGTATTTTAATAGTTACTGTAGTTTCTATTTTTATTGGTCTTACTCCTATTCCAAATAAAATTTTGTCAATGCCACCATCTATAGAACCAATATTATTTAAAATGGATTTTTCTAAAATATTTAATATTGATTTTATAATTATCACAATAGTGCTACTTTTTATGGATATTTTTAACACTATAGGAACACTTATTGGCGTAGCATCAAGGGCTAAATTATTAGAAAAAGATGGCTCAATCAAGAGAGCAAAGGGTGCTTTTATGGCAGATGCCATTGGAACTACTGCCGGAGCTGCAGTTGGTGTTACTACTGTTACTGCTTATGTAGAAAGTGTTACAGGTGTTGAAGCTGGTGGTAGAACTGGTTTTACTGCAGTTATTATTGCTATTTTATTTCTTTTAGCTACATTTTTTTCGCCTCTTGTAACTATAATCCCATCGTATGCAACGGCTCCTGCACTTATTTTTGTGGGGATATTAATGTTTACTGTAGTAAAAGAAATTGATACATCTGATTTAACAGAATTTATTCCAGCTGTTATTACTATGATTATTATGCCTTTAACGTATAATATTGCAACAGGTATTGAGTTTGGAGTCTTATCTTACGTTTTAATTAAATTATTTACAGGTCAAATTAAAAATATTTCTATAATAATGGTAATACTCGCTATTCTTTTTATTATAAAAGAAATTATTGTTGCATTTTAATTATGTAAAATTTGTTGACATACTTTACTTTATTTAATATAGTACAAATGTTCTATGGTGTATTTGTGCTATATTTTTCATTATAAAGGAGTATGTTATGACGGAAAAGCAAAAGAGATTTCTTGATTTTATTATAAGATTTAAGGAAGAAAATGGATATTCTCCTTCTGTTAGGGAGATTGCAAAAGGTCTTGGTCTTGCTTCTACATCATCAGTTAAATCAATGCTTGATAAGTTAATTAATCAAGGAGTCCTTTCTATGATGTCGGGTAAAGCTCGTTCAATTATTGCTAATGAGCCAGAAGTAAAGGGTATTCCAATTATCGGGCATATTAGAGCAGGTACACCTGTTACTGCAGAGGAAAATATTGAAGGTTATATTCCTATTAAAGAATTTTTAAAAAATTCAAATGGTGGTTTCTTTCTTATTGTAGATGGTTATAGTATGAAAGATAAAGGAATACTACCAGGAGATTATATTTTTATTCAACCTCAAAAAATTATATCAAATGGTCAAATTGGTGCTTTTCGTCTTAATGGAGAAGTTACTCTTAAAACTTTTAGAAAAACGAATGATGGTATATTTCTTATGCCTGCTAATGATGAATTTGAGCCTATCCCAGTATTAGAAACAGACGAATTTGAAGTAATAGGTAGATACGTTATGTTATTGAGACTTGTGGAGAAAGGATATGATTTCAGGCTTGCATAAACCTATAAGAGTAGGTGCAGTGTTTGAAATAGGTTTGCTTAAGCCTGTTTGGATAGATATTAATGGCAAAAAAATAGTAGTTAAAAATATATTTTATAAATGGATAGAAAAATTTGCATATTATTATATTTTAAAATTTTCTTTGTCAGATGAAGATAATATTATATATGAAATAGAATTTGATCCAATAAATATAACTTGGCATCTTAATGCATATGCAGAAGCTGGAGAAGGCTTTAGGTCTTAATAATGATATCAACACAAGAAAGGAAGATTTTATGCGTTGATATGGACGCTTTTTTTGTATCTATAGAACAAGCCTCAAATCCAAAACTAAAAGGAAAACCTGTTGCTGTTAGTAATGCTAAAACGAGAAGTGTAATTGTTACATCTTCTTATGAAGCAAGGGCAAGAGGTATTAAAACTGGAATGAATATTTCAGAAGCGTTAAAAATTTGTCCAGAACTTATAGTCGTTTATGGTTATGGCAGAAAATACACTTCTATTTCTACGAAAATTGCTGAATTTTTGCAAAAAATAACTCCAGAAATTGCGATGTATTCAATAGATGAAGCATTTCTTGATATTACTGGAATTTCTTTACAGCCAGATGAAGTTTCATATCTTATAAAAACTTTTATTAATAAAAATTTTGGTATAACTTGTAGTGTAGGGGTAGGACCTAATAGACTAATCGCAAAAATGGCTACCCAAGTTAATAAACCAGATGGATATTATATTGTAAATAAGAAAGATATACTCTCTTTTATTGACTCTTTTAAATTATCAGACATTTGGGGAATAGGTAAGCATTCTGTCGCAAAATTTGCAGAATTAGGCATATTTTCTCCCTTAGATATGCGTTTTTTTGGAGAAAAAAAATTAGAGGAAAAACTTGGATTAAATGGTTTAAGTATATATCATTTAGTTTTTGGTGAAAGTGAAGAAAGTATCCCACAGGATAATAATGAAGTAAAATCCTTTGGTCATTCTATGACTTTTAAAGATAACCTTAATAATAGAGATATAGTTTTAGCGTATTTACTTCAATTATCTGAAATGGTTTCAAGTAGGGCAAGAAGGCATTTTTATACTGGAAAAACAGTAACATTAACTGTTCGTTTATCAGATATGACTACTTTATCTTTTAGATATACTTTATCATTTAAAACATCATCATCACACCATATTTATTTTTGTGTTAGCAATTTATTTGATAAAAATTTTAAGGAAAATTATAAAATTAGATTATTGGGAGTATCATTAAATAATCTTTTTCATAAAGGCATTAACTATTCTAATATAGAAGATATATCAAATAAATTTATCGTAAACAAAAATAAATTATACAGTATTATTGATAATATAAATTATAAATATGGAGAAAGAGCAATAAGTTATGGCTCTATTTTAAAATGTCAAAGGAAAGGAAATACTGTTATTCCTCCTTCATGGCGTCCTACTGGCGAAAAGAATCTAAATATAGAAAACATTACATAATATTACTCAAAAAAAGTTACATCTCCAGTAGCTATTCCGTATTTAGCACCAATTACAGTAACTTTACCTTCTGAAATAAGTTTTTTTATTATCTTGCTACTTTTTATTTTGTTAACAGAATTAATAATATTATAATCTTCTGCTTTACTAATTATAGAAAAATGATTATCAGTTTCTCGTTTAGCTTTATCTATTGATGGTTGGATTATATCAATAATATGCTTAATATTTCCTAAGTTATGATCATGGTCATCAATAGCACTATGTATTGCTCCACAGTTTTCGTGTCCCATAACTAATACCATATCGGTGCCAAAAGATGTTAAGGCATATTCGATACTACCTAATTCTAAATCTCCAACAACATTTCCAGCAGTTCTTATAATAAAAAAATCTCCCATTTCAGCATTAAATATTCTTTCTGGTGATATTCTTGCATCAGAACAAGTAACTAAAATTGCAAGAGGTTTTTGACCATTTTTTGCTAAATACCTAACTCTATCAATATTACTAACTGAGGCAGTATTTAACACGTAAGATGTAAAATGTTTATTTCCTTCTTTTAACTTCTCTAAAGTAGTATCACCGTCATTTTCATCAGGGTTAGGGATACCAAAAATAAATAATCTTTCAAAAAATTTTTTACTCATACTTAATTATTATTCCATTCGTTTTTATATAAAATATTATATATAGTTGAAAGGGTCAATATATTTATTAACGAAACAATACAGTTTATTGTAAAAATCACAATTCATTAGTTTACATTTTTTACATTTTTTTTAAATTATATATTGATTAATATCAAATTTATTAGTATAAATTAAGTGGGTGAAATAAATAAAAGAAAATGGGTTGGTGGTTAAAATGAGTGAAAAGAGTAATTATTCTTTGTCGGAACAATGGAGGATCAAGATTATTGATGACCTTACTGGTAATAAAAAGTTAAAAATTGATCTTACTGCAATTGATCCTTTGAGATATATACCAGATGGCTCAACTAAAAGTATCGTAAAAACAGTTACAATGCTTATTAGATCTATAGGTGTAGTTAAATCATCAAAAGTTACTGGTGTTCCAAGAAGTAGTATTTATAGTGTTATGAATGAAGATTCAAATCCTACTCTTGATACTGTATCTAAAATATTAAATTCAGCTGGCTATGAGCTTGCAATCGTTCCAAAAGATAAAAAAGATTAATTAAACTCATAAAGAGCTACATTTATAGTAGCTCTTTTTTTATACTATATTTTGAACTTGTTCTCTTATTCTATCAATTTCAGATTTTCCTTCTATGACGTATTTAATAATTTCGCTTTTAAAACTTTTAGAGGCAATAGTATTAAATTCTCTATTTAATTCTTGGCATAAGAAATCAAGTTTTTTCCCATTTGGAAATTCATTTTCAATAATAT
>JAZSQT010000154.1:0-11867 GCA_045538075.1 Mucispirillaceae bacterium | reverse complement strand
CTTGTTTCTCTTTCTCTCTAAAAAACCTCTTTGTTTTCTCTCTTCTAAAATCTCTCTATAAAATTATATAAAGTCATTTAAAAGTTGCAGAAAAAGCCCGTTTTTGAGCGTGAAATTTAAAGATAAACAGAAAAAGCCTGTTTGATTTTCAACTACTCAAGCAAGAACACCACTTTTTTTAAGTGATGTACTTAATCAATAGTTGAATTAATAATTTATTATATTTGCTTTTAAAACCTTATCTCTTAAATTATTTTTATAAATAATATTATAACTTACTTTTTTATCTATATATTGATTTTCCATTTTGTTTATAATTCTTTTATAGTCATTTTTTAAACCCCTTATTTATAAACATTAAAATTCTAAAATATAATTATAAATAACGTTTGCTAAGTGGTAACGATTTACAACTGAAACATTATTTTTATTATAACCATACATATTTAAAGTTTTATCATTAAGCATTTGATCAATGTTATTTTTAATTAATTGTAAAAATTGGATTTTTTGAAAGTCGTTTCGTTTTGTGTACTTTTTGAAAAAGTTTACAATATTTAATATATAATTATCATATAACTTTTTATCATTAAAAATAATTAGGTTTAAATCTTTCAATAATTCGATGTCGCCCCTTTGGCTTAAATAGTTTTTAATTTGTTCGTTTGTCATGGTTTTTTAACTCCTTTATTTAATAAATTTTTTTAGTTTAACATATTAATAAATAAATAATATATAATATGTCCGTTTTTACTATTTGGAAATTTTAAGTTTTTTCAGAAATAAGAACAAGTTTTTTGTCCGTTTTTTCAAACTCAAAAACAACCAAATGTATCACCATTATAGCACTTTGCTATTTATATGTCAATAGTTTTATTTAAAAAAGCAAAAAAAATTACAAAAAAATTTTAAAAAGTGAGATTTTGAGGCTTGGAGCAAGAAGAAAAAACATCAAAAAAGTGAGGGTTTACTTAGATAAATTAAGAATTGATAAAAAATGAAGAAAAAATCACAAAAAATGAGTACTACATAAACAAGTATAATAAATATATAGGTCTAAAAATTTATGACATTTAAACAAGATATAAAGTGAGTATGAAAGCGTAAAATGAGGCGAAAAAACGGGGCATTTTTAAACGTTTTAGTATGTTGTATATAATTATACTGATTATGGGGTGCAAATCAAAAAAAGCGTGATTTTTAAGGTCAACACCAAACAACCAAAAAAGACAGAAAAAACACTTAAAAAATTAGTTTGATTATATAAATATATAGTGTATTAAAGCGTTTTAAAATCGTGCGAGTGATTAATTATCAAGGTTTTTAAATTTCAAACGATTACAGAGGGGTTACATCAGATGTATAAATTGTTAAAAAAGATAGAGTTTAGTTTACTAAATTGACAATAAAACAAGCACCAAAAAACAACCAAATTTCAATGATTATAAAATATGTATAATAAATGTATTTTGATATTAAAACTATATAGCAATACGATACTATGAGTGCTAATTGGTTATACGTTCAAACTGTACCATTAATTAGTCATAATATATTATTAATTATACATCACTATATATAACCATTATCACAGCGTTTGAAATTGATAAGTATATGTATTCATCTGTTCATACTCTATGATAGTACTTCATACCATATGAAAATCATTAAAATATATAAGTAAAACCAAGCAAAAGCGGCAACTTAAAAAGTGGACAACGAATACAAACCCCCCAGGGGTATCAGTGGTAGGGTTAAGAAATGGCGAATCGGGGTTAGGCAGACCTTTGCACTATTTTTCACCCCTTTCCCTCTTCTATCACTTTGCTAGTAGGTGAAATTGAAGGAAAAAAGAGGGATTTTAAACAAAAAAAATAGTAAAAAAGTGTCTAACACGTAGGGAAATAGAGGTTTTAAAGTGCTTAAAGCGAAATGCTTGAAGTGAAAGGTAGTAGAAAAATGCTTAAAATAGAAGATTTTGGGAATTGCTAAAAAAGGTAAGTAGAACCTAGAAAAAGTGGTAAAAAACTTAAGGAAGAAAAGTTCATTTTAGAGTCTGAGAGAAGATGAGTTGAGTAATTATGCAAAAAATAAATTTCGGGCTCTGTGAGAATGAGAATTTTTAATAGGGGGGTGTTGCGTATAGAAATGTGAAAAACTGAATCCTATATTTTTTGAAGAGGCATTTAGGCTTGACATATAGTGGTGTCTATGGTATACTTTTATAGAAGAAGGAGATACAGTATGAGTGAAAAGATTATAGTGCATTGTCCATTTTGTGATAAAGAACATAGTGTAAGAATGGTGGAGAAAAAGTATAAAACATACACAGGAGATAGAGTAATCAAATATTATGATGAGGCATACTACTGTAAGAAGAAGAAAAGAACATTCAGTGATATTAAATTATTTTTAAAGAATAATAAAAGGTTAAGAGAAAGAGAAAAAGAATATGAAGAACTTTTTTAGAAAGATAAAAGTATACATTAGACCGTTTTTATCGTGGAGATTTTTAGTATGCTACCTAATAGCGTGGAGTTGGCATATACTGTTATACTTAGGAATCGTGCTAGGTATGTTGTTTAAAATAACTTGGTTATACAGCTTCTGCATAGGCTTTTACGGACTACTATGGACACCATTTTGCAATGAGAATTTCTTTCAAATACCAATAGCAATATGGCTTAATATTAAGTTATTTAAGAATGATAAAAAGACAGCAGAGCATTTAGATAGACTTATGGAAGAAGCGAGAAGAGATAAAGAGACAATAAAAAGGAAGTTTAAGAGCATATTTAAAGGC
The DNA here is from genome assembly GCA_045538075.1 of Mucispirillaceae bacterium. GTDB lineage: Bacteria > Chrysiogenota > Deferribacteres > Deferribacterales > Mucispirillaceae > JAZSQT01. The sequence goes on along the minus strand of JAZSQT010000154.1, from coordinate 9,064 downwards.
AAGAAAAAAAAAGTATGATATAATTTATGTGCTACTATTTAGTTGATAAAAACAAACATTCTATTTATAAAGGTAAAATTTCGTCTTTTTTAAAAAATCAACAAACAATAATTTCTTTGAATAACATTCCTACAATATCAACTAAAGAGGTCAAAAGAGGGGTAAAACCCTTTTTTTATTGCTAATGAATTGCCATATATTAAATAGTATGATATAATATAGGTGTCTAAGGATTAATTCGGGCATATTAATTTTAGACATCCCATCTTTCATAAATTATTTCCTGATTTTTTAGTACAACTTTATTTGATTTCATTTTTGTGCAATTATGTAAGAAGGACCTTTTGGCGAGGGTCTTTTTTACATTTTAAAGCATAAAGTTTGATAATAGTTAGTAAATAGTGTATAATAGTAGTGTAAGATGAAAGAACGTTGAGAACTTTATTATTCGCTTCTTATTTACATATATTATATTGCAATGTTTTGCTTTTTGTTAATCCCCTCTTGATTCTTTTATCTTATATTTAACAACTTTCTATATATATTGCAAGGAGACCAGTTTAGTTGCTGGTTTTTTTGCATTTTTTAAAAAAAGTAAAGTAAACTCTTGACAAAGTGAAGAAAAGGTGTTATACTAGGGGCAAAGGAGTAAGTTTATGATACCAATTTATATAAAGAAGAAGACTATTGAAGCAATACATCAAGGTAAATTCTTACTAAAAAAGAGAGAGTTTGATAGATGTGTAGATGATTTTTTGATGTATAAAATGGCTAAAATAAATGGTTACTTAGAGTATGCAGAAGAAAAAAATTTTGGATTTAAGAAAGGAGATAAGGTTTTAATGAGTGTTTCAGAAAACAAAGAAGTAGATTATGGCGATATTTTAGATACATTAAATGCTAAAGAGCAAGTATTCTTTATATTATATAATTCAATTAATTATGTTGACAAAGATTTTATGCTATCTCCTTATCTAAATATGGATTTAAGCTATATGTTAGCGTTTATACCTAATGAAGATTATCCTAAATATGGTAGATTTATTACTAAAGAAGAACGTAAAAAGTTTGAAGAAGATTATGGGTATGACAAGACATTTGTTAAAGGTGGTACAACTTTAGGTTTATTCGAATTTTACGACGCACAAACATTCTTTAAAATACATAGAAAAGCATTAAGTGTTATTAACGGAGATAAAATAAAAAACGCTAATAATAAATTAGTTAAATACTTTATTGGTGAAGATGAAGAAATAAGACAAATGATAGTTAAAACAACAATTGATACTATGCAAAATACTAAAAACGAAGAAACAAGACTTAAAGCAAATAAAATGCTTGGTGATTGGTATGGTCTTAGTGAAAGACAAACTGACACAACAATTAATGTTATTTTAGATAGTATTAAAGTTGCAGACTCAGTAAATTCTAGTGAAAAGTTGGAGTTTGAAGATTAATAATGGCAAAAAATTCAAAGATATACGACTTTACACCAGAAAGACAAGAGATATACAAAGCCTTAATAGATAAAGGAATAGGTTGGAATATCAACTATGCTTATGGAACATTTGACTTACCATTAGATAGAAGAGACAAACAATTCTTAAATCCTAAAGCAAAGCAACTATTTAAAGATATAACTGGAGATTCAGTACAACATATCACAGTTGAAGGTGGTAAGCGTGGTGGTAAGGACGTATATGCATTATATTCTTGGGCAGTATACCTTATGAATTGTCCTAATAAATTGCATTTAGCAACTGGGCAAACAATAAACCACGCTATACAAACTATCTTAGAAGCCGATGGATTTGGTATAAAATACTTATTACCACACGGTGAAAAGAAAAAAGTAGATGATAGAACAATATTTACATTTATAGATTTCTATGGATTAGTAAAAGAGATACATTTCTTTGCTGGTGGTGAAGTAAACGATAGAGAAAAGTTTAGAGGGTTCAGTTACGGTAGTCATTATGCAAACGAAGCAATAGCACAACATATAAACACGATAACTGAAGGTGCTTCTCGTACAAATGCTAGTAAGCAAAGAAAAATAATTCATACTCAAAACCCTAAGGCTGGTGAATATGAATATTATACAACTTATGAAAAACCACTTATAGCAGATGATTATCAAGTTACAGATATACTAGAAAAAAGAGTATATTATGCAGACTTGTATAAGAAAAACTTAGGTGAAAAGGCAAGAGAAAATAAGAATGTATATAATAAATTACTAGCAACTTTCTTAAAGAAGTTTAACTTTAAAGATGAAAAAGAACTAGAAGCAAACGATAAAGTGCGTAGAACATTTCTTATTAAATTAAGAGAAGGATATGCAGAAGTAAAAAAACGATACAATGAAAAGTACCGACTTGATTATTGTTGTTTTAAAGAATACTTTGAAAATCCAAACAACGTTAAAAACGGATTAAACTTTAGATATTTCCATTTTACTCACGATGACAACTTAGCAATGTCTGACGTAGATAGAGAAAAGATAGAAAACTCATATGATAAGACATCAGTAGTATTTAAAAGAGATATTCGTGGAGTAAGAGCAAGTAGTGATAATGCAGTATGGGATACATTAACTGATAAAAATATAATAAGAGAAGAAATACCAGATAAATCATCTTATTGTAGATTTTTAGTAGTTGACTATGGTATGAAGAACGCATTTGTATGTATTGACTGTGATGTTGAATACGACTTTACTTGTAATATATGGAAAGAATATAGATTTGATGGTAAAAAGCAAGAACTACAAGGTGGAAATTATATACCACCTACAAATAGTTTTTATGCTGATAAGATAATAGAAATGATTAAATCAAGAAACAAAGGAGACTATGTAGCAGTAATTATTGACCCTAGTGCAACTGGTTTAATCAACGAATTAATAATTAAAGGAGTAGCATATAAAAAGGCTAAAAATGATGTAGGAAAACGAAGAAAAGAAGTAAAACCAGACAAAAAGTTAGATAAAAGTTTAACTGGTATATGGTTAGTAAGAGATGGTTTTGCTAAAAACAAAATACGAATACATTACAGTTGTAGAAACGGTCTTAATGAATGTTACTCATACTGTTTAGATGATAAAAAACTTGCAGTTGGAATAGAAGAACCATTAAAAGTTAATGACCACTTCCCAGACTGTGTAAGATATTTAATAAATACAGTAGTAAAAACTCAAAAGAAATGGAGTGTTTAATATGATATGGCTAAAGTAAAGATGGCAAGTAAAGAACAAATACAAGAACTGAGAACTTTATATAATAACGTGTTTGATAGTTATAGTAATTACGCTTTATCTCAAGGTGCTGGTACTACTGACTTTTTAAATGCAACTCAATTTTTAGCTAACAATAGAAAAACTTGGGATATAAATACTATAATGCAAGTTGAAAGAGAAGAACCATTATTTAGAAAAATACTAAATTATAGAGCTTCAAATGCATTAAATGGCATAGATATAAATTCAAAAGGAATGACAAGTGAAGAAATAAAATATATTAAAAAAGAAATAAAAAAGTTGTATGTTCCTTTATATCAATTAATATATCAAGGTGAAGCGTTTGGTGGTGGTGCTAGTTTAGTTTGTATAAAAGGTCAAATGAGCGAAAGAGAGCTTATGAAACCTTTAGATATAAACACTATTCAAGCAGATTATTTTTTAGGTCTTAAAACTTTAGAAAGATGGTTTGGAGTATATCCTAGTGGAGACTTAGTAGAAAGTATTGGAGACAATGGTATTACTGACCCTAACTTATTAGGTGAACCACTATATTTTAAAGTAAGACTTGGTGGTAAAAGAACAAAACAACTTAAAGTACATAGAAGTAGATTATTAATATATACAACTGGTTCATTACCAGAAATTCAAAAGAAAATTGAACAATACTGGGGTGTAAGTACATTAGAACGTATATGGGAATCTTTAAATAGATACAAGACTTGTATTAGTGCAGTTATTAATATGTTCTTAATTAGTTCACAAAGAGTATTAAAAACAGATGTAGATACTGACTTCGCACAAATGTCAGAACGTGCTTATGAAGCAATGAAAACAAAATTACAAATAATGGCTAAATCATTGAATTATAGTAATATATTATTCATAGGTAGTGAAGATGAATTTAAGTACGAAAATGTAACTATGTCAAACGTAAGTGAAGTTATTAAATCAATTAGATTAGACTTAACTGCTAGTGCAAATGTTCCATACTCAGTGTTATTTGAAGATGGTGTAAATGATAATCAAACAACTGAAAACGCACACGCATATATAAAACAAATTCAAAATATGTATGTTTATGGTTTTTATGATATACTTATTAGATGTTTATACAAATCTAAATATGGTAAAAACGCACCAGACTTTGAAATTCAATTTAATAAAGTTAGAGAAATTGGAGACAAAGAAACTGCTGATGTATTTGGTAAGATGGTAGACGCTTTAGTTGAAGTATATAAATCAAATGGTATGGATAAGAAGACATTTATCAAATCATTAAGTGAAATTATGCAAAACAATAATGATATATTTAATAATTATGATGATAGTTTCATTAAAAAATTTGGTGATAAGACTTACAACGAAGAACAAATTGAACTTGCTAAAGCATTAAACCAAGGCAAAAACCAAAATGATAAAGGCAAAGAAATGGCTTCTGAAAACTATGGAGGCGAACACAATGAAAAGAAACCAACTCCCAATGTCAGAATTAAAGAAGGGAGTGAGTAAAGTTGAGGTGATTAACGAATGATATTTGATTCAAAAAAATACAAATTTAAAACTTACATAAGTGATAATATGTATCGTGACCAAAATAACTTTCTTGTTTGCGAAAATTGTATTATGGGTAGAACTGGAGTACAAAGATACGGAGCAGAAGAGTTAGGTTTAAAAAACAAAACTGGCATAATTGAAGTTCATAGACTTGAAAAAGATGTTTTTGACGAAGAAAGTCTACAAAGTTTAGAAGGGCGACCATTTACTCACGAACACGTTTATGAAGAAGGTGGAGTAAATATTAGTAATTATAGTAAATACTCTAAAGGTCAAGTATTCGGAGTATGTAGAGAAGGAAATAATATCGTAGGCAATATTAGAGTATGCGACGAACAAACTGCTAAACTTATTGAAGACAATAAGGTAAGGGAATTGAGTTTAGGCTATCAACAAAAATTATGTTATGATGAATCAAACGATATGTATTCTTTCACTGATATTATCTATAATCATTTAGCATTAGTAAAAAAAGGTAGAGCTGGAAATGCAATGATTTTTGATAGTGAAATGGAGGAAGAAATGGTCTTAGAAAACGAAAACGTAGAAAAAACAACTGAAGAAGTTGTAGAAGAAACACAAATTAATGACACATCAATTACTGAAGAAGTAGTAGAAAATCAACCAAAAGTTGAAGAAAATCAAGAAACTGAAGTTGTAAAAGAGGAAAAAATCGTTAAGCAAAATGAGGAAATAATCGTTACAAATGATTCAGTAGAAGATGTTGTAAATGAAAAAATTAATAAAAAAGGAGAAAAACAAATGGAAGATAATGTAATTATTAAAGATACTGCATATTTCTTAGAAAAACAAAAAGAAATTGCAAGTTTACCAGATGGTGAAAATAAAAAAATGTTAGCAAAATCATTAGAAATTGAAATGAAAAAATTTATTAATGATAGTGCTGAAAAACAAGAGCCAGATATTGTTGTGGAAACAGTTGTAAATGATAGTGAAGAAGAAGTAGGCTATGATTCACATAGTGATGAAATGCAAGCATTTTTTGACAAATTCAATCCACATATTTATCCGAGCGAAAAAGAATACGAACAAGCACTTAGAGAAAACTGTATGACAGAATCTACTTCTAAATATGTTCGTAAATTAAGAGTTAAAAAATAATAAAGGAAAGGAATTATTAAAATGAGCAAATTATTTAAGTACTCAAAAGTAAAAGACGTAGTTAATTTTGATGGTATGTTACCAGGTCAAAAATCTAGAACAACTCAACTTGACGTTCATTATGCTGGTCTTATTAGAGATGTTGATTTAGATAATGAAGCAATTGAATATGTAGAAAATGGTGAATTAGTTGTATTACATAGAGGAACTGATGGTTCTGAAGGTAAATTAACTTACAGTGGTGTATTTGTTGATAAATCAACTGCAACTGAATTTAGTGGTAGTGAAACTTATGGTGTTGTTTTAGCAGACGTTAAAGGTCAAACTGAAAGAACTCCAGGACCTAACTTTATATACAAACATTTACCTAATACAACAGTAAGTGTTATGACTAAAGGTTATGTATTTGTGCCAATTCAAGATGATGGTGCTATCGTTGCTGGTGGTAGTGTTTATACTGACAAAAAAGGTGGTATCGGTACTGCTTCATTAGCTGGTGAAAAAGTAGAATTAACAAAAGCTAAATTTACTGGCTTATATGGTTATCCATTATCTAGTAAACAAAATGGCACTGAAGGTGCAAATTTAACTGGTAGAACAGCTGAAATTGTACTTGATGTAGACTTATTCTAATAGGAGGTAAAAATAATGTCAAAAAATAGAGAATTATTTATTGAAGCACAAAGTAAAATTGAAAATAAATTTGGTATTAAAGGACTATTAAGAAAAGATACTTCAATGGTACAAGACGCTGATTTAGGATATTTAGCAAATAGTCTAGAATACATTGACCAAGTATTACATAAACCAATGTATGAGTTCCAATGGTATAAAGCATTACCTTACATCTATGCTGGTGGTGCAATGGAATATGCAAGTTTTTATAAAACTAACTATTCTATTACTAATGACAATGCTTATGCAAGTGGTTCTAACAATGTATTAATTACTGCTAAAGCACAATTTAATAAAGAAACAACAAGAGTTCAAGCGTTCTCTTATATTCTTGAAGTTGGCTTTATTGATGAAATGAAAGCAGACAAAATTAGTTATAATATTTTTGACCAATATGATACTGCTATCAATTTACAACATAACAGAATGATGGACCAAATTACATTCTTCGGTTTACCTAATGTACCAGATTCTTATGGTCTTGTTAATATTCCAGATGATATTGTTAGAGCAGAAGTTTCTCAAACAAAATGGGAAGAAATGACTGCAACAGAATTATTCACTGAAATCACAACTCCTATGTTAGATATTATTGCAGATACTGAATATTCTTATGAATTATTACCAGATAGAGTTTTATTACCATTACCATTATTTGGTAAATTAGCAAAACCTATGGCAATTGCTGGTGAAGGTGGTTCTGCAGTAACTACTGGTGTATCATTATATAGATACTTAAAAGACAACTTACCAAGCAACTACGCTGGTTATGCTTCTGAAGTTACATTAATGCCAATTAGATACTTAGCAAATGCTGGTACTAATGGTACTGGTCGTATCATCATTTATAGATACAGTGAAGAAGTTATGCGTGGTGTAATGGGTATGGAATTAACTCGTGGTGCTACAATGCCAGATGTTAGAGCACAAGCAACATTAACATCATATGTAGCATTTGTTGGTGAACCACAATTAATTAGACCTAGTGCTATCAGATACATTGATAATCGTGAATAAAATTAAATAACCTTTAGGGTGGGTGGAATAAACACCCACTCTATTTTTAATATAAGGAGGAAAAAATGAGTATATACGGAGTTTTAGAGAAATTAAATCCTCAATTTTTGCAAGGCACAACATTAAATGAAGAACAAATTATAAAGTTTAGAGAAGATAGATTTACAATAGCAGATTATGACAAAGATGTATTCTTAGCAATATTTCCAGAATTTATAAAGGTATTTGATAGAGAAAAAAATAAATTTAACTTTATGTTTGCAACATATTGCGATATAGCACAACATTTATTTAGTGCAGAAGAATACGATAGAAGCCAAATCTTATGTATCTCTTTATATATTGCTCATAATTTAGAACTTGCTTTAAATAGAAATAAAAACATAGATAATGAAATAACATTAAATAGTTCAAATATTTTAGAAACTCTATCTAATGACAAAGGTGGTAAGGCAAAGATGAAGCAAATATCTACTTTTGAAAGTTATTATAGAATGACTGAATATGGAATGATGTTATATCCATTAATGAAAACAATAGGTGCAACTAGAAAGTGGGGTGTATATTAATGTTAAAGTTTAGAAAACAAGAATATATTACTCCATATAATGATGATAAATTAAAATATAATAAAGAATATCATAGATATTTAATTGATAAGGATTATGTTGCTAGTGTTTATGGTGATGAAGTAAACGAAATGGACGAAAAAGAATGGAAAACTTTACAATTCCAAGTTAGTGATAATGTTTATAACTTTATTTATTCTTTTAAAAGTGGACCTAGAAACTATGATAAGATGGAATACGAACTTGCTAAAAACAAATACTTTAGAGAAACTCTAGAATTAGCGTTATTATATCAAATTGAGTATGCTATGGCTACTGAAGGTGATACAGTACAATTACAACACGGTATTAATATAGGTATTGACAAATCTATTGATGTTAATATATTAAGGGGACAACTTATGGTTGCTCATAAAGCAATACTAATACTTTATCAAAGAGGTTTATTAGAATCAACATTTGCAGATGAAGATTTTGACTATGATAATTATAGAAAGGATTATTAATAATGAGAGGTACAATTTTATCTTATGCAGAAAACTTTATTGCCGAATATTATGATTTAGTTCCTAAAAAGAACGAAAATAAAAACGGCTATGATAAGACAAATGGAACTCTTCATTATGATTATGCTACTATACCTCAAAAGTTTAAATATTCTGAAACATCAGTAAGTGGTGCTACTGTATTCCAAAGTTTAAAAGGTTTAGAAGTAAGTTCAACTACATTTGGTGATGTATATCAAACTCATAGTATAAAGTATAAAATTCAAACAAGTAATACTAAAATAGATTTTAAAGTAAATGGTAGAGTTGTTATGGATATTGATGGTGTAAGAAAGTCTTATATTATTAAAAAGATTACATATTTAACTGCTCACTTAAAA
>JAZSQT010000042.1:0-3534 GCA_045538075.1 Mucispirillaceae bacterium | reverse complement strand
AATATTATTTAAAAAATTCATATTTATTTATTATTTCAAAGTTAAATAAAAAAATATTTATAAAAAGATGATTTTAAAACTAAATATATTTTAAACCCTTTTTACTGGATTACTTCGTCCCTTTGCTCCTCGTAATGACTTGTTTTTACTTTAATAACCCTTTTAAAGTCATTGCGAGACGATTTTAATCGTCGTGGCAATCCACAAATAATACAAAAAATTTCTATCCTGAAATTGTTACATTTCGGTTAAAATTTCGTCCTAATTTTATAATATTAACTTTCCTAATGAACATAACTTTTTGCATAAAAACTACAAAAACTTTTAATTTTTATAAAGTTTTTTCAATAAAACATCAAAAAGATTTGAAGATATACCTAAATATGCTATACTCACAAAAAGGAGTAATTATGATTAATCGCCCAATTTATTTAAATCAATTAATATCATTTAAAGATAAAGAGTTAATAAAGGTTATTACTGGCATTAGAAGATGTGGCAAGTCAAGTTTATTATCTTTGTATAGCGATTATTTAAAATCTCAAGGCGTAATAGAAGAAAATATTATACAAATGAATTTTGAAGATTTAAAGTATGATGGTTTAACTTATAAAGAATTACACGATAATATAATTGATAAATTAGATAATCAAAGGGAAAAAGTGTATCTTCTTTTTGATGAAATTCAGAAAATTGAAAAATGGGAACTTGCAATAAATTCTATAAGACTAAATCCTAAAGCCGATATTTATATAACTGGTTCTAATGCTTATTTACTATCTTCACAATTAGCAACATATTTATCTGGACGATACATTGAAATCAAAATACAACCTCTATCTTTTGGTGAATTTTTAAATTTTTATGAATTTGATACAAACATAACTAAAGAAGAAAAATTCAATACATATTTAAAATTTGGAGGAATGCCTGGATTAACAATATTTAAATTTGATGAACAAATGGCAAATCAAACCTTAGAGGGTATTTTCTCTACAGTTTTAATGAAAGATATTATTGATAGAGCAGATATTAAAGATACGGCATTGTTAAAAAAAATTATTAGATTTTTGGCAGATAACATTGGCAATAATGTATCTTTAAACAAAATTAAAAATACTTTAGTTTCTCTAAATACCGTGTCAAAATCTCTGCGTCCAGAAATTATTGATAAATGTATATTAGCACTTGAAAATGCTTTCGTATTTTATAACATTAATAGATACGATATTAAAGGTAAAGAATATTTAAAAACTCAAGGAAAATACTACATTGTTGATTTAGGAATAAGAAATTATTTAATAGGTTTTAGAGATAGAGACAGAGGACATATTATTGAAAATATTGTTTTTATGGAGCTTTTAAAACGACGATATAATGTATCTATTGGCAAAATTCAAGATAAAGAAGTTGATTTTATTGCAACAAAATCTAACAAAAAAATATATATTCAAGTTACAGAATCAATGGCATCTGAAGATACAAGAAAAAGAGAATTACAACCACTAAAGAATATAAACGATAATTACGAAAAAATAGTTTTAACTACCGATAATTTGTTTACAAATACTGATGAGCAAGGGATTAAAATCATTAATTTAATAGATTGGTTACTGGAAGATTAGTTATAGATATTTTTGAAAAAATTATCTTTTATCGTTTTACAATACTTACACTACTAAATATATATTTATTATATATAATAAATATATATATCCTACGTTATTTATTATGCAATACGTTATTAACTGCACTATACGGGTCGCTACTTTTTGATAATTCTTTACGTAATTTATCTTCTGGAAACATCTCTTTTATGACTTTTTCTTTAACAATACCGTAAGCTACATGGAGAAGCCTATCTTGAAAACGTTTTTCTTTTAAGGTTTTATCAAAATACTCTTTATGATTACTGATAGTTTCTACTACTGTGTCAACATTTTCGCCAGTTGCTGCAATAGTTTTTAATACTGGAACTTTCCAATCTTTTTTTCCAGAAGTCATATCAAGCATCATTCTTAAATCTCTTGCAGTGCGTTCAGAACCATCTCTATCTGACTTATTAACGATAAAAATATCTGCTATTTCAAATATACCAGCTTTAATAGCTTGTATATCATCTCCTAAACCTGGCACAGTAACAACGATACAAGTATCTGCGACCATAGCAATTTCTACTTCATCTTGCCCTACGCCTACAGTCTCTATAATAATAACATCTTTACCCATAGCGTCCATTATAGCAACTATATCCATTGTAGATACAGATAAACCACCTAAATGACCTCTCGTTCCAACACTACGGATAAAAACAGCCTCATCTGTAGAATGGTCTGCCATACGTATTCTATCGCCTAATATAGCTCCACCAGAAAAAGGGCTTGTTGGGTCTATTGCAACAACTCCAACGGATTTACCTTTTTTGCGAAAATGGGCGATAAGTTGATCAGTCATAGTAGATTTGCCACTACCTGGTGCTCCAGTTATGCCAATAATATGGGCATTGCCAGCCTTTTTCCATATTTCTTGCATAAATGTTTCATAACCGTCTATTCTATCATCAACAAGACGCATAAGCCTTGCAGAAGATCTAATATCACCCTTAAATATCTTTTCGCAAAATTCTTTCATAATTTCTATTTATGCCTACTAAATTATGCAGTAGCTTTTGGAGTAATATTTTCGTTAATAAATTTTACTACATCGTCTGTTGGAGTTCCAGGAGTAAAAATTCTTGCAACTCCAGCATCATAAAGGGCTGGAATATCATCTTCTGGAATAACACCACCACCAAAAACTTTAATATCTGATGCATTTTTTTCTTTAAGTAATTCAACTACTTTAGGAAATACTGTGCCATGAGCACCAGACAATATACTTAAGCCTATTGCATCAACATCTTCTTGAATAGCTGTAGCTACAATAGCTTCTGGAGTTTGACGAAGACCAGTATAAATTACTTCAAATCCAGCATCACTTAATGAACGAGCAATAACTTTTGCACCTCTATCATGGCCATCAAGACCGGGCTTTGCAATTAATATTCTAATTTTAGCCATTATGTCCTCCCTGCATTTATGCAGTTCTCTTAAAATATATAACTTACCTATTCTACAGTTTTATATATTGTTTTATTATTGTCAATGAAAATTTATTACTAAAATTTAACGATTAAATTCTAAAAATTATTGTTTCAAGTTATGAGGGATTTTTTTTAAATTATTTGTAGATTGCCACGAAAAACTGGCGTTTTTCTCGCAATGACTTTTAAAGGGTTAATGACGTTAAAAACAGTCATTACTGTAGATGTCAAGTAATTAGTTACATTTTTGGACACATTCTTTAGGAGTTAAACCATTTAAAGCGGAATGAGGTCTATGTTCGTTGTAATAGACGATATAACCTAATAATTCTTCTTTTAAATCATCAATATCATTAAATAGAGAATCTTCTATAAAATCTTCTTTTAATGTTTTCCAAAAACGTTCAATTTTTCCATTTGTTTGAGGACGATATGGTCTTGTGTAGCGATGT
>JAZSQT010000104.1:0-11705 GCA_045538075.1 Mucispirillaceae bacterium | reverse complement strand
CCTTTCCACTTTTAATATCCATAACAATTTAAACAATATTTTAGCAACTACTTATATTAATTAACCATATTATATATTATTAATCAAGAAAAATTTTTATAGTTGATAAATTTATTTAAGTTATGATAGTAAATATATACTTTAAATCATTAAGGATAAATAACGATGAATAAATTAATTAATTTCATGAAAAATCATAAACAAGTTATAATATATTGTGTATCAATAATTGTATTATACGTATATTATCTTACATCTTATGCGTATAAGTATCCTCTGGTAGATTCTGATACTGTTTCTACAATGTTAATGGCTCAAGATATACTAAATGGTAATTTTTTATTAAAAGAGTGGTATGGTTCTACGAGAAATTGGATTATAGAAGTGTACCTTTATAATTTATTGCCATATGCTATGTTTGGCATGGATCTTGGATTTTACTATTATTATCCACCTATTATCATGGTATTAATAATGGCATCATCTTACTTGCTTGTTTACAGAGACACTACATACAAAAATATATCATATTCAAATATATTTCTTCTTATATCTTTATTAATAATACCTTTCGTGGAATTTGGAAAATTTTTTATAAATCCATCTTATCATAATGAAACATACGTTGTAATACTTTTTATCTTAATTTTTATAGATAGAATAAATAATTCACATATCAAGAAACGGTATTACCCATTAATATCTATTTTAACATTTGTTGCAGTATCTAATTCTTATACAGTATTTATATTTGTTTTACCAATGTTGTTACTTTTATTTTATAGACTTTTATTTATAAATATAAATAAACAAGCTGATTTATTGCTTTTTCTTGCTATAGTTTTTGGAACAATTTTTGCAAAAATTATAGAAAAAATTGTTATACAGTTGGGTGGTATTACTTATAATCACGTAGAACAAAAGTTTGCAACACTTGATCAAATAACCGATAGAATAGGGCAAATAATTAATGATTTTTTGTTTATTACTGGTAGCAATTTTTTTGGTTTACAATTAAATAATGCAATATTTCAAGTGTTATCGTTTTTAATTTTAATGTTTTTATTTTCTGTTTTAATTTATGGATTTGTTAATTTTAATAAATTTAAAATTGTTGATCAATTTTTGATATTAGCTCCAATAGTAATTATCGGAATATATATTTTTTCAGCTGTTGCTATTGGTTTAAGATATTACGTAATAATTATATTATATTTAATCATATTAACATCAAGAATTGGTATATTTGATATTATAAGCAGATTTTTAAGAAAAAATAATATCAAACATAAATACATTCAAATTTTATTAGTTATTTTATTACTTTCAAATGCTATCAACAATATAGAAAAACCGATAAAAAAACCTATTGTTAAAGAAAATGAAGTGGTATCTTTCTTAATAGAAAAGAATTTAACTAATGGTTATGCAACATTTTGGCTTTCAAATGTAATGAGCTTATTATCTAATAATCAAATTAAAGTTAATGCTATTTTTATAGATCTTAAACCAATGTATTGGTTGTCAAAAGAAAGTTGGTATAAAAAACCAGCAAATTTTATCCTTGCTACAGAAGAAGAAATAGAAAATTACAAAAAAATATTTAATGATTATTCAAATTTACATAAATTTGATAATGTATCTTTTGGGTTACGTCCAAGTGAAGTTGGCAATTCATTATATAAAAAAATATATATACTGGAGTTCAATTACGATATAAGTAAATATTTTGGTGATAATTCTTTATTTAGATACTCTTGTAATAATTGCAATAAAGATAAAGATAGTATCATTTTACAAGCTGGAGGAGTTCAATACGGACCATATATCCCTTTAAACAAAGGTGTATATAAGGTTACCATTACTGGAGATAATTTAGAAAAAATAGCGTTTGATACGTATTCAGTAGATAGAAAAGAGAAAATTGAACTAAATAATATAAAAGTAGAAAATAACTTAATAGAATATACTTTTGAATTGAACAAAAGAACAAAGAATATTGAACATAGAATATTTAATAATCAAGAATTGCCAGTAACTATTAAATCAATTGTTAGACAAAAAATGGAGTAAGTAACATGCCATAATTTGATATAGTATTTATTTTCTTATTATAATAAGTATATTGTATCATGGGATTTAAGTATAAATTGAAGTATTAGATTAGCTTTTAATGGTATAGAATAAATTTATCAACTATAAAAATTTTTCTTGATTAATGATATATAATATGATTAATTAATATAAGTAGTTGCTAAAATATTGTTTAAATTGTTATGGATATTAAAAGTGGAAAGGTATTATAAAATATACGAAAAAGATTCTTCTTTACCAGATAATAAGCCTCAAAATTTTACAATTAAATCAGAAAGCCAGTTAAGAAGTGATTTGCTACTACATTATATTAGCTCAAAGAAAGATTATATGACATTAAAAGACTTTGAACATAATTTTAAGATGTTGTTATACTTAATTGATGAACATGAAGTTGATATAAACGGAAATGAAGTAAAGAATAAAAAACCTGCCATACAACCAGTAAAAGATTATAGATATAGAACTAGAGATGAATAATTTAGTTTATTTTATAAATTAAAATCACATAATAATTTTAATAATATCTACTCACAAATTAACATTATTTACTATTTCAATAATTTTTATAATTTATAAAAAACTATGTAGATTTAAACATTATCGTAATATTTTTATCTTATAATATATAATTAATAAAATTTAAGTTATACGGGTTAATATATGAAAGATATATCAAAAGAAGAACTTAAAGAAAAATTTACTAAAAACTCTGCGTTAACTTCAAATCCTGAACTTTTAGAACTTCTTTTGAGCTTTGTTATGCCAAGAAAAGATATTAAACCTATAGCTGATAATATTTTATTTAAAACCCAATCCTTTTTAAATATATTTAATAGCGACTTATCTGATATAGACGGCGTAGGAAAACAAACTAATATATTTTTTACAGCTATAAAAGAACTTTTTGATAGATGCAAAAAAGAAGTTGCTTTATCTTCAATGGATTTAAATTCAGCAGAAGCAATATACTACTTCTTTAAATATAGCATATCATTAGGTAAAAAAGAAAATTTTGCCGTAGTATTCTTAAACGCTCAAAATAAACTTATTCATTACGAAATTATATCTAAAGGCACTATTAATGCTACTGTAGTATTTCCAAGAGAATTGGCAGAATTAGCCCTTAAATATAAGGCAGTAAATGTTATAGTTGTCCACAACCACCCATCTGGAAATTTAGTGCCAAGTGATGGAGATATTACAATGACCAACAAAATTAAAAATGCTTTATCTACTTTTGATATTAATCTCGTTGACCATATTATAATCTCTAAAAAAGGATACACAAGTGTCGCTAAATTAGGGTTGCTCTGATTGTAAGAAAAAAAGAATTATATTGCTGAAATATCTAAGAAAATATTTAAAAATCTAAAATCATGTAAAGTAATTTGTTTATATTTTATTATGGTGTTAATTAGTTAAACTAAGTCCCATGTTATCTTTTTGAAATTTATTTTGCTTTTTTTTAAATAATAGTATACATATTTTTTAAAATATCTGTATTAATGGATAATAAGGGGTTTGGAATGAACTTTGTGAAAATAATTAAAGATAGATTAATAAAAAATAATGGATTACTTGTAGTGCTTTCTATTACTGCAACATTGTTTATTTTAGGGCCAACTTCTGTGTTTTTTGATAACTACTATGGTCTTACGTTTTCATTTTCTGATTTAATGTTAGAGATGGCATTTCCTTTCATCATCACAACTGTTATTTTATTGTTACTTGTTGTTATTGTGCCAAATAAGTTAAGCAATACGTTATTATCTTTATTGCTTATGGTAGGTGTTGCCTTTTGGTTGCAAGGATTATTTCTGACCTTTGGATATGGCATTTTAGACGGCTCTACTGACTTATCTAAATTAAAGTTGCAAGGATTTATAAGCACTATTACTTGGATAATATGTATATTAATTGGAGTATTATTATCAAAAAAAATTATAACATTAGTTAAACCAGTTATTTTTATCATTATTATAAGTCAATTATCATTAATAATCCCATCTGTAATAAATGCTACTAATGTCAAAAGCAATATGGCTACGAAAGATGATATTGGTGAAAATAAAGAAGTATATTTAACTGTAGAAGATATGAAAAATCATCGTGATATGTTTAATTTTTCAAAAGATAAAAATATTATATATATCATACTTGATACTTTTGATTATAAAATATTTGAAAAGCTATTAAATGAAGATAAAATAAAAAAAGCCTTTAAAGATTTTACTATATATAGCAATTATTCTACAGTTATTCAATATACTGATTTATCCGTATTATCTCAATTTGCAGGTAAAGTTTATGATAACTCTATACCTATTAAGGAAATGATAAAAGAGTCTTTTACATCTGGTTATAGTGCTCCAGAGGTATTAAAAGATAACGGTTGGTCAAACAAAGTTTATACTAAATACGCATATTATCACTACCACCACACTCCAAAATTGTATGATAGTGCTTATAAAGTGTCTAATACAAATAGTAGCGATTTTAATCTTAATAAAGTAAATGAAATTATTGATGCATCTTACTTTAAATATATGCCACATTTTTTGAAAGGAAATTTTTTAGTAAATGAATCACATATAGAATGGGATTTTTGGTTTTTAGATTTTGTTAGAAATAAACAATTTAAAAACCAATCAGAAAAACCAGTTTTTTTTACAGTCCAATTACATGCTTTTCATGGTCCTTATGTTGTTGATAAAGATTTGAACGTAGTAGAAAGTTCAAATATCAATGACCAAGGATATGCTTCACTAATGATGGTTAATGAATTTTTAGATAAATTAAAAGAAAGTGGAGTATATGATAATAGTTTAATAATTATTACTGGAGACCATGGTCTTTTTGCCCATAGGAACCATGTTGCTCTAATGGTAAAAGATGTAAATAGTAGAAATGATAGCTATAAGTTAGAAGATTATCCAACATCACAAGTTGATATGAAAAATTATTTAATTTCTTTTTATAAAAATAATATAGCAAATAATTACGATAAAAGAGAAGAAAGATTTTTTCATTTCTTAAAAGGAAAGTATGAAGATAAAAAGGGTGGTTATTTCAGCACATTAGAAAAGGTTTTAATTCCAGTAGATGTTAAAGATAAATCTAAATACATTCATACTGGTGAATTTTATTATCCGTATAACTTAAGAAATATGATAGATAAGAATATAATTATAGATAACACAAATTATGAAAAAAATAAGTCCTTTTTTAATGGAGAATGGAACATAAAGAAAGATATTATTTATGGAGTTGGAAAAAGTTCTAAATTGAATTTATTATTTGATTACAATATAGAAGATAAAAATAATTATATTAAAACTACACTTAATTTAGACCCAAATTATCATTCGTGTGATAATCTTATTCATGCATCATACAGTAATTCTACTCTATTTACTATTCAAGATTATAAGTGTGATAAAAATCAAATTAATGTATATATTACGCAAGGAACAATTTTAAATATAGATTTTCTAAATGATATTTATATTAAATCTATCAATATAGAATTTCTGAATAACGGTGTAGATAATATATTTAAAGATGTTCATTATTACTTATGTGGTAATAATTGCTCTAAAAATATAGAAGGAATAGTTTTACAGAAAAATGGAATTCAGTATGGACCATATATAGAGTTAGATAAAGGTGAGTATAAAATAACTATTACAGGAGATAATTTAGACAAAGGAAAATTTGATACATATATACATGCAATAAAGAAGTCTGCTAAATTATATGATATAAATGTGCATAAAAATAAAATTGAATACAAATTTAATTCTGAAATAACTACACATTTAATTGAACATCGTTTACGTAATCCACAAGATTTGCCAATAACCATAACGAATATAACGAGAGAAAAGATTAATTAATATAGAAAGAGGACAATTATAGGGGATATTAATGAAAAAAGTATATATAGGTATGAGTGCAGATTTGTTGCATCCAGGGCATCTTAATATAATAAATGAAGCTACAAAATATGGTGAGGTTATTGTTGGACTACTTACTGATAAAGCTATTGCAAGTTATAAAAGGTTGCCTTACATGTCTTATGAGCAACGTAAAGTTGTAGTTGAAAATATAAAAGGTGTTAGCCAAGTTATACCTCAAGACACTCTTGATTATACAGATAATTTAAAACTAATAAAGCCAGATTACGTTCTTCATGGTGATGACTGGAAAACTGGCGTTCAAAGTCAAACGAGGCAAAAGGTTATAGATATTTTATCGGTATGGGGGGGGGTCTTAGTTGAAGTTCCTTATACGAAAGGTATTTCATCTACAGCATTAAATAATGTATTAAAAGAGATAGGAACTACTCCAGAAATTCGTCTTTCAAGGCTTAAAAGACTTTTAGTAAGTAAAGATATAGTGAGAATAATAGAAGCTCACAATGGTTTATCTGGTTTAATCGCAGAAAAAGTAAAAATTACGAAAGATAATAAAGTTGAAGAGTTTGACGGAATATGGATTAGCTCACTTACCCAATCTGCATCTATGGGTAAACCAGATATTGGTTATCTTGGAACTGATACACGTATGATTACTGTAAAAGATATTTTGTCAGTATCAACAAAAAGCATTATTTATGATGGTGATAGTGGTGGACCTGCAGAGCATTTTATATTTACTGTGCGTCATTTAGAAAGTTTAGGTGTATCGGCAATTATTATTGAAGATAAAGTTGGATTGAAGAAAAATTCACTTTTTGGAACAGAAGTAGAGCAACATCAAGATACGATAGAAGATTTTTGTAATAAAATAAATAAAGGAAAACAAGCTCAGATTACTGATGATTTTATGATAATTGCTCGTATTGAAAGCCTTATTTTAGAAAAAGGTATGCAAGACGCAATAAAACGTGCAAAGGCATATATTGATGCTGGTGCTGATGGGATAATGATACATAGTAAATCTAAAAAAGCTGATGAAATTATGGAATTTGCAAAGATATATAACACTTTTGAAAACAGAAAACCTTTAATTGTTGTTCCAAGCACGTATAACTATATTACAGAAAAAGAATTATCTGAAATTGGTGTTAATATGGTGATATATGCAAACCATTTATTAAGAGCAGCATATCCTGCTATGGTAAAAGCAGCTGAAACAATTTTGCAAAACGAAAGGTCTTATGAATGTTCGTCAGAAAATATTTGTATGCCAATTAAAGAAATTATAGAATTAATTCCAGGTGGAAAATAGTGAATCCAGAAATATTTTGTGATAGATTAGTTAGTAATGGGTCTAACTTTATATGTGGAGTTCCAGATAGTCTTTTAAAAAACTTAATAAACTTGTTTAATCAAAAGTTTGATAATCATATAATCACTGCAAATGAAGGCAATGCTATTGCTATGGTGGCAGGTCATTATATTGCCTCTAAACAGATAGGAGTAGTTTATATCCAAAATTCTGGTTTAGGCAACTGTATTAATCCTATATTATCTTTAACAGATGAAGATGTGTATAATATTCCATTCTTGATGATAATAGGTTATCGTGGCGAACCAAATATTAAAGATGAACCACAGCATTACAAACAAGGACTACTTACATTGCCTCTATTAGACTGTATTAATATTAAATATAAAATATTTGAGGATATTACAGATATTGATAGTGCGTATGAATATATAAAAAAAGAGGGTAAGCCTTTTGCGTTAGTTATTAAAAAAGATACATTTGAAGTAACGAGTATTAATAAAGAAGAAAGTAGTAACGTATTAAGTAGGGAAGATGCAATAATAAAAATTGCATCAAAATCAGATAAACAAGACATTTTTGTTTCAACAACTGGTATGATTTCACGAGAATTATACGAATATCGCAAGAATAACAATATGCCTTTACAAGATTTTTTAATGGTTGGAGCAATGGGGCATGCATCAAGTTTTGCGTATGCTATTGCTATGGAGAAAAAGGATAGGCGTGTATATATTCTTGATGGTGATGGTGCTTGTCTTATGCATATGGGTAGTTTGCCTGTTCTTGCTTCATTAGGAATAGATAACATTATTCATATATTATTAAATAATTCTGCCCATGATTCTGTTGGTGGGCAACCGACAATAGGTGATAAAATTAATTTTAGCGAAATTGCAAAAAATTGTGGCTATAAACAATCGTATCAAGTTTCAACAATAGATGAATTAGATACGGCATTAGATAATATTAATGGTAAATCTTGCTTTATTGAAGTAAAAGTAAAAAAAGGCAATAGAAAAGATTTAGGTCGTCCAAAAGAAACGCCAATAGAAAATAAAAAAATGTTTATGGAATTTTTAGATAATGAATAATTTTCAAAATGTGTTTTATGAAGTTGATACTTTAAATAGAGAAATTCAAAAATATAGTTTTAAAAATATCTTTTTATTAACAGGTGGCAAGTCTTATATTGAATCTGGTGGAGAAAATACGATACAGTCGTTGTTTCCAAACAGTAATATTGAACGCCATATTGTAGAAAACCCAAATCCAAAAATAAATGAAATAAAGAAACATTTAGATATATTTGATAATGGAAAATACGATGTTATCGTATCAATAGGTGGTGGTAGTGTTATAGATACTGGCAAGTGTATAAAAGATTTTTCTCAAAATAATAAAGACGTAAAATTAATTGCAATTCCTACAACGGCTGGTAGTGGTAGCGAGGCTACTCCTTTTGCCGTTTATTATGATGAGAATAATATAAAAATTTCTTTAGATAAAGATACACTTTTGCCAGATATTGTTTTGTTGCGTAGTAAATTTTTGTTATCACTTTCAAAATATCAAAAGGCATCTACAGTAATGGACGCTTTTTGCCAAGCATTAGAAAGTTTAT
The DNA here is from genome assembly GCA_045538075.1 of Mucispirillaceae bacterium. Lineage (GTDB taxonomy): Bacteria > Chrysiogenota > Deferribacteres > Deferribacterales > Mucispirillaceae > JAZSQT01. The sequence continues at coordinate 2,752 of JAZSQT010000104.1, read as the reverse complement.
GGGCAAAAAAGTCAAACAATCAATCAGAAGAATATAGTATAGAAGCGTTAAGTATAATAATTAATAATATTATAGATTACGTAAATAGTCCTAATGATGAAAATTGTAAGCAAATGATGATTGCTTCAAATTTAGCCGGTAAAGCAATTGCTATATCAAGAACTACTTTATCTCATGCACTATCATATACTATAACAAGCAAATACGGAATACCTCACGGACACGCAGTAGCATTAACTATTTCAAGTGTATTAAAATATAATGTAGTATTTATAAATACCCATAAACAAAGTATATTGCGAAAAGTTTTTAATGTAGATAATATTATAGAAATTGCTGATAAAATTATATATATTATGGAAAATATAGGGTTAAAAACAAAGTTTTCACAATTAGGAATATCAAATATAGAAGAAATAGCACGTAGTGTTAATGTAGAACGATTGAAAAATAACCCAGCTCAACCGTCATATAATGATATAATCAAAATTTTAAAAGATGTGATATGATAAAAATATTTAAAGAAATAAAAGATTATATTAAGTTTTCAAGTATAAAAAATAAAGGCGTAGTATTTTATTCAGAAAGTAGCATTTACTATAAATATTTTGAAAAACTAATTGATGACGTATTATATATTAGTAATGATGATATTTATTATGTTACTTCAGATTATAATGATAGTATATTTAGTAAAAATAATCCAAGAATAAAAGTTTTTTATATAAATAGTCTTTTAGAAACATTTTTGCAGTATCTTGATTGTAAAGTTTTTGTTACAACTATGACAGAATTAGGCAATCATAATTACGTTAAATCTATAGCAAATAAAGATATTGAATATATATACGTTTTCCATGCCGTAGTTAGCACAAATATGATGTATATGGAAGGAGCTTTTGATAACTTTGATACTATTTTTACAGTAGGCTCCCACCATAATAGAGAAATTAGAGAAAGAGAAAATATTTATAATTTAAAAGAAAAAAATATATTAAATTACGGCTACCCATTATTAGAAAAATTATCTATAGAATATGAAAAATACAATATAGAAAGAGATAAAAAGAATGTTTTAATTGCTCCTTCTTGGCATAAAGATAATATTTTAGATTTATGTATTGATGATTTACTTTCAAATATAGATGATAATAAATATAATATAACTATACGTCCTCACCCAGAATATTTAAAAAGATATAACGATAAGTTTAAAGAATTAGAAAAAAAGTATAAAGATAAGAAGATAATATTTGATAGGCAGATGATTTCAAATCAATCTTTGTTAAGTGCCGATTTGCTTATTACAGATTGGTCTGGAATTGCTTTTGAATACTCTTTTGCAAGTATAAGACCAGTTTTATTTATAAATACACCGAAAAAAGTTCATAACGAAAATTGGCAAAAGTATGAAAATCAGCCAATGGAAATTGTTTTGCGAGATGGTTGTGGAATTAGCCTAAATATTGATGAATTAAGTAAAATTAGTAGTGTAATAGATGAATTTTTTAACAATTATGGAAAATATAAAGAACATATTGTAAAATTAAGAGAAGAGTATATATATAATTTTGGAAAGGTTGATACAACTTGTCCAGAATATATTGTATCAAAAGTTAGGAGAAAATAATGAAAGGGATAATTTATTTTAGTTTTATTTTTATGTTTGTCTTAGTAGGTAATGCTAATGCGTATCTTGACCCAAATTCTGGAGGAGGATTAATAGCGTTTCTCGTAGCAATATTTGCAGGGATTGCCTTCTATTTTAAAAAGATTTTTTATAAAATAAAAAGAATATTTACTTGCAAAAAAGAAGATGATAAAAACAAGGAAGAAAAATAATGCAGGATATTCTGTATAATATTTTTTTATATCCTTTTGTATTTTTATTTTATTTTGTTTTAAATAATTCTTTATCATTTACAAGCTCTGGTATAGCGTTAATAATTTTATCTATAGTTATTAATGCTATATTTATTCCAATATCAATTTTAGCAAAAAAAATTGAAGTAAAAGAAAGAGATAAGCAAAAAATAATAAAAGAAGAAGTTAGAGAAGTAAAAAAAGAGTATAAAGGCGAAGAGGCATTTCGCAAAATAGAAGCAATATACAAAAAACACAACTATAATATATTTCTATCTTTTAGAGCAAATTTATCGTTGCTTGTAATGATACCTTTTTTCGTAGCTGCAGTTATAACTTTAAACGAAAATCAAGTATTTACAAATAAAAGTTTTTTGATGATTAATGATTTAAGTAAGCAAGATGGCATATTATACGGCGTTAACTTGCTTCCTTTTTTAATGACTTTTATAAATATTGTATCAATAAAATATACGTATCCAAGTAAACCATTATTATCAAAAGATAATAGCTTGTTAATTATTCTTGCATTGCTATTTTTAGTATATTTATATAACAAAAGTTCAGCATTACTTGTTTATTGGACGTGTAATAATTTGATATATTTAATAAGAGTATTAATAAGCAATAGGAAAGAAATATTTAAGAAATAGTTTTAAATTAACGCTATTATAAAATAAAAAAATGTTGTCGTAAAATTTTCATCAATAGTTTTTGTGGATTACTTCGTCGCTTTGCTCCTCGTAATGACTGTCTAAAAGTCATTGCGAGACGATTTTAATCGTCGTGGCAATCCATAAACTATATAAACAATTTCATCATAATTTTTTTTGTATTCATAATCTAAAACTTGAAATTAAGAAATATCTTTAAATTTTATCAATAATAT
>JAZSQT010000177.1:0-10461 GCA_045538075.1 Mucispirillaceae bacterium | reverse complement strand
GAAATTGGTTATCTATTTGGTCAGTATAAAAGATTAACTAATAAATTTGAACCAGGTGTTATTACTGGTAAAGGTATGGCTTACGGTGGTAGCCTTGTTCGTAAAGAAGCAACTGGTTACGGTTTAGTATATTTTACTGATATGATGTTAAAAATGAAAGGACAATCTTTTGAGGGTAAAAAAGTTCTCGTTTCTGGTTCTGGAAATGTTGCAATTTATGCGATGGAAAAAGTAATGCAGTTAGGTGGAACAGTTATTGCCTGCTCTGATTCTGATGGTGTTATTTACGACCCTGCTGGTCTTAATCTTGAGACTATAAAATTAATAAAAGAAAATCAGCATAAACGTATTAAAGAATATACTACGTATCATTCAAGTGCTACTTATAAAGAAAAAGGAATAATATGGGATATTCCATGTGATGTTGCTCTTCCTTGTGCAACTCAAAATGAGCTTAATGCAAAACATGCTGAAGTTTTAATTAAAAATGGTTGCTCTTGTGTTACTGAAGGTGCAAATATGCCTACAACTCCTGATGCAATCAATATTTTTCAATCTCAAGGCATCTTATATGCTCCAGGTAAAGCTACAAATGCAGGTGGAGTTGCAACTTCTGCCCTTGAAATGCAACAAAATGCTTGTCGTGATACTTGGACTTTTGATTATACTGATGCAAGACTTAAAACAATTATGGAAGGAATACATAAAACTTGCTATGAAACAGCAGAAGAATATAATGTTCCAGGCGATTACCTAAAAGGTGCAAATATTGCAGGCTTCTGTAGAGTAGCAAATGCTATGATTCCATTAGGATTAATTTAATTTTAATTTAACTTTTATATTTTATAAGCAGGGTTAATGCCCTGCTTTTTTTATGTAAAAACTAAATCAATATATTAAAAAATATTAATAATCTTGTTTTATTGAAAAATATCTTATGTTGTGTTATCTTCATAAAAATTTTATTTATTTAGGGTAAGAAATGTTTAGAGAATTTGCTAAAGATAAAATTATTCTTTTTGATGGTGCAATGGGAACATCTATTCAAAAATTTGAAATTTCTGACGATATATGGCAGAAAAAAAATGGTTGTAATGAATTTTTAAATATAGCTGCTCCAGACATCATATATAATATACATAAAAATTATTTTGAAGCTGGTGCTGATGTTGCCGTTACTAATACTTTTGGAGCTATACAATCAGTTCTTGATGAATATGATATTGCAGATAAAGTAGAAGAAATAAATAAAAAAGCTGTAGAAATAGCAAAAAGTGCCTCAAAGGGTATGAAAAATAAATTTGTTGCATTATCTATTGGACCTGGCACTAAATTAGCAAGTTTAGGACATACTTCATATAATACTCTTTATAATCAATATAAAGTTCAAATTGAAGCAGGAAAAGAAGCAGATATTTTTCTTATTGAAACTGCCCAAGATTTATTACAAATAAAAGCAGCTATTAATGCTTGTAAAGAAGTAGATAGCAAAAAACCAATAATCGTATCATTTACTATTGAGCAAAGTAATACACTTCTTACTGGTTCAGATATTTCTGCCGTTGCTACATTAATGCGTAATTACGATATTTTTGCATTAGGGTTAAACTGTGCAATGGGTCCAGATTTGATGAAAAAACCTCTTGAGCTACTACATAAATCTTGGGGAGGAAGATTATATTTATCTTCTAATGCAGGTTTGCCAGAATTAATTAATGGGTGCAGTATATACCCTATGGATAGCGAAAAATTTAAAAATATTATGGACAATATTTTAAATGAATTTCCTATTGTTGCAACAGGTGGTTGCTGTGGAACAGATGTAACCCATATAAAAGCTATGAGGCAATTAATAGATACTAAAAAATTAAATGTAACAAGTAATTATGATTATAGAGGAGAAGCATCTTCTATCTATACATCTACGTTATTAGAACAAGACCCAGCACCTGCTTTAATTGGAGAACGTGCTAATGCAACTGGCTCAAAAGCCTTTAGAGAAATGTTGTTAAATGATGATGTAGATGGAATGTTATCTATTTGCAAAAACCAAGAAAATGAAGGAGCTCATTTTATTGATTTATCTCTTGCTTATGCTGGCAGAAATGAAATAGAAGATTATAAAAAAATTATCCCAATTATTAACACTTCTCTTACTGCCCCATTAGTAATTGATTCTACTGATCCTAAAGTTATTGAAGCCTCTCTTGAAAGATATTCTGGAAAACCTATTATAAACTCAGTTAATCTTGAAGATGGAGGTGATAAATTACATACAATATTTAAAATTGTAAAAAAGCACCCTGCTTGTATGGTAGCATTAACTATTGACGAAAAAGGAATGGCTCAAACCTTTGAAGAAAAAATATCTATTGCAGAAAGATTATATAACATTTGGGTAAAAGAGTATAATTTTCCTCCAGAAGATTTAATAATAGACACTCTAACATTTTCAATTGGCTCTGGTGATGAAACATTAACTTACGCAGCAGCAGAAACTTTAAAAGCCATTAAAGCTATTAAAGAAAAATTAAAAGGTGTAAAAACTACCCTTGGTGTAAGTAATGTATCTTTTGGATTATCTCAAGCCTCAAGAGTTATATTAAATTCTGTTTTTCTAAATGAAGCAATAAAATCTGGTCTTGACACGGCAATAGTTCATGCGTCAAAAGTTATGCCAATATCTTCTATTTCTGAAAAAGATATAAATATTTGTCTTGATTTAATATACGGCAGAAAAGAAGCACTTAATAATTTTATAGCTCATTTTGCCAATATAAAGCAAGACACTATAAAAATTGATAACTCATTACCTGCAGATATTGCTCTTTCATTAAAAATTGAAAAAGGAGATAAAACTAATTTAAATGAGTTAATAGAAGAATTATCGTCCAAAATCAAGCCAATAGATATTATAAATAATATCTTATTTCCAGCTATGCAAAAAGTTGGCGAACTTTTTGGTGAAGGTAAAATGTTACTCCCATTCGTATTACAATCTGCAGAAACAATGAAAGCAGCAGTTTCAATTATAGAACCTAAATTAGAAAAAATAGATGGCTCATCAAAAGGCAATGTTGTTCTTGCTACGGTCTTAGGTGATGTTCATGATATTGGAAAAAATCTCGTTGACATAATAATGAGTAATAATGGATATAAAATTTATAATTTAGGTATAAAAGTGCCAGTCATAGATATGATTAATAAAGCAAAAGAAGTAAATGCTGATTCGATTGGAATGAGTGGGCTATTAGTAAAATCTACACAAGTTATGAAAGATAATATAGAAGAAATATCTAAAGTATTGCCTAATATAAAAATTATGTTAGGAGGAGCTGCATTAACAGAAAAATTTGTTAATGAAAGTTGTGGCAATATTATGCCTAATAAAGTCTATTACTGTAGAGATGCCTTTGATAATTTATCTGTTATGGACGGCTCAAGAAAACCATCTGGATCAAATAATAATAATTTAAAAGCTGTAAAAAAAGTAGAAATTACTACATTAAATATAGATACTATAGAAAAAGTTAATATACCAAATGCACCTTTTTTTGGTAGCAAGTTATTGGAAAATATTAATTTTGATGATGTAATGAAATACTTAAATAAATCATCGTTATTTACATCAAGTTGGGGCTATAAGAAAACACAAAAAAATGATGAAGAATTTAACTATTTACTTCAAAATACCATAATTCCAGAATTTAATTTATTAAAAGAAAAGTTAATAAATGAAAATGCCTTTGAATTAAAGGCAATATATGGATATTTTAAAGTTAGACGATATGAAAATAGTATTAGACTATACAAAGATAATGATTTAAAAGAATATACTACTTTTAATTTTCCGATTAGAAAAAATCCACCTATTATATCATTAGCCCATTATTTTAGTGATGATGTAGATAAATTTGATATTATGCCTATTCAAATTGTGTCATTAGGACAAAATCCTATTGATTTTTGTCAAAAATTATTTAAAGCTGATAGTTATAAAAGCTATTATATGGCTCATGGTTTTTTTACTGAACTTACTGAAGCCTTTGCTGAATATATCCACTCTATCATAAGAAAAGAATTAAAAATAGATGTTAATGATGCAAAAACTATTGATGGTATTTTATCTGGCAAATATCAAGGAAAAAGATATAGTTTTGGGTATCCTATGTCTCCAGATACTGAATATAATAAAGATATAGTAGAACTTTTGGGAGCAAAAGATATTGGTATATATGTTAATTCTAACAACCAAATGGTTCCAGAATACACTACTTCTGCAATTATTGTTCATCATAAAGATGCTTCATATTAAAGAGGATATTTTTATATCCTCTTTAGCATAACAATTATTTAAAAAGAATTATAAATTATTGTATCTTTTATATTTTTTCTTGCTGTAGAATGTCTATCTGAAGATGCTTTTTCACAATCACCGTAACCTACGGCCAATATATTAACTGGTTCTATATGGTTTGGTATATTAAACTCTTTCTTTAATATCTCTGGCTCAAAACGACATATCCATACACTATCAAGCCCAATATCTGTTGCTTGTAGCATCATATGATCTGTAACAATACTTGTATCTATATCAGTTAACTTTTTGCCGTCGTAAGAACGTGTCCATGTTTCATTATTATCACAACAAATAATAAATACTAATGGTGCATCAAAAAACTTTGTAGCTTTAGAAAGTTTTTCTAAATATTTTTTATCATTAACTATAATAATTCTTTGAGGTTGTCTATTTGCACCCGTTGGAGCAACTCTTGCTGCTTCTAAAATTAAATCAATTTTTTCTTTCTCCACTTCTTTTGATTTATACTTTCTTGCAGAATATCTTTTTTTTGCTAAATCTAAAAAGCTCATAGTTTACTCCTTTTCGTCTTCTGATTGATTAAAGCCTCCTCCAAGGCTAACACATACATCTACTATTGATAATATATAATCACTTCTTGCTTGTGCAAGATTTATTTCTGTCTCAAATAAATTTCTTTCTGTTTCAAGTAAATCAATATAAGATATAAAACCTTTTTCATACTGTATGATAGCAATATTATATGCAGTTTTTAATTCATCTTTCATAATTTCAAGAGATTTCAAAATTTTTCTTTTTTCCGTTTGGTTTATTAATGATTTCCTTAAATCAGCAAATGCTTTTTGAACTGTTTTTTCATAATTTAAAATTGCTTCTTTTTTCAAGGCTTCTGCTTCTTTAACTTTAGATGATATTTCACCAAAATTAAGCAAAGGAACATTTAAAGCTCCAACGTAATTCCAACCTAATAATGGATCTGTAAATAAATTTTCAAATTGTTGACTAACAATTCCAAATAATCCTGTCAATGATATATTTGGAAAATACATTGCTTTAGCAACACCAATATTTGCATTTGCTGCTATGATATTCTGCTCTGCACTTTTAATATCTGGTCGTCTTTCAAGAAGTGATGATGGTAAACCTTCTGGTATTACTGGTAAAATAAAAATATTTTCAATATTTTCGGTATTTTCTATATTTTTTTCATATATTTCTTTAGGTGATTTACCGATTAAAATCATTAATGCTGTTTCTGTATTTTCTCTTGATATTTTAATATTATAATACATCTTTTTAGCTTCTTCTAAAGAAGATTTCATTTGAGAATAATCAAATAAACTAATTAATCCTGCTTCGTATCTTTCTTTATATATTTTGACAGTTTTCTCTCGTGATATTATAGTTTTTTCAGCAATTTTTAATTGTAAATCAAGACTATTCAATAAATAATAAGTTGATATTGTTTGACTTATAATTGATAAAACAACACCTTCATAAACGTATTTATTTGAAAGAAAAGCTGCTTTTGCAGATAAGGTCGTATTTTTATACCTTCCAAATAAATCTATCTGCCATGAAACATTTAAACCAGCCAAAAAAGGCATTGAATTTCCTGTTACTTCATTACCTTTTATCCAACTTTGACTACCTTGGATACTTCCATTAAATTTAGGATAATAATTACTTTTTGCTGAAGTTATTAATGCTGCAGCTTTTTCTATTTCTGCCAAGGATATTGCAATATCCTTATTATTAGCAAGAGCTTCATCTATAAACTGGTTTAAAACTTCTGAATTAAAATGTCTCCACCACTTATTATTGCTAATATATGCACCACTTAGATTTTTATATTTTTCAGGCAATAGTATTTTTGGAGGATTATATTTTGGAGCTAAAGAGCAACTTACTGTAATAAAAAATAGTAATATAGATATAAATTTTTTCACAAATTTACCTCTTAAATATTTTATTTACTATAGTCATTACAAGTTTAAAAAAGACTGGAATAAATATAGGAGCAAAAACTGTTGCAAAAATCATTCCTCCTATAACACTTGTGCCTATTGCATGCCTACTTGCTGCTCCAGCTCCAGAACTTATTGCAAGAGGAACACAACCAAAAATAAAAGCTAATGATGTCATAATAATAGGTCTAAATCGCAATTTAGCACCAAGAATAGCTGAATCAATAATTGAAATTCCACCTTCTTTATATTTATCTACTGCAAATTCTACTATTAATATTGCATTTTTTGCTGAAAGCCCAATTAAGGTTACGAGTGCTACCTGAAAATATATATCATTATTATATCCTCTTAAGTAAGATGCAATGCTTGCCCCAAAAACAGCGAAAGGAACTGCTGCAACTACTGCAATAGGTAAAGACCAACTCTCATACTGAGCTGCAAGAATTAAAAATACCATTATTAAAGCAAGAGTAAAAATTAATACACTACTACCTGAAATTTGTTTTTCTTGATAAGACGATCCAGACCAAGCAATAGTATAACCTTGAGGCAAAACTTCTCTTGCCGTTTTTTCTATTATATTCATTACTTGTCCTGTGCTATAATTATTTGCTGGATTACCTAAGAATTTTGCTGCAGGATAATTATTAAATCTTTCTAACGTTTCTGCTCCTCCAATTACTTTTATATCTAATAAAGAATTTAATGCAACTTGCTTATTATTCGTATTCTTTATAAAAACATTTCTTATATCTTCTGGCACTGCCCTAAAATTTTTATCTGATTGGACGTAAACCCTAAAAGTCCTACCATATAAATTAAAATCATTTATATATGAAGCACCAAAGGTTGATTCCATTGCAGAAAATACATCTTCAATACTAACTCCCATATCTGATGCTTTTTCTCTATCTAAAACTACGTATAATTGAGGTGATGACACAGAAAAGGTATTTGATACATTTGATATTTCTTTTTTCGTTTCAAGAACTCTATTAAACTCTTCTATAACATTATACATTCTATTATTATCATCACCTAATCTATTTTGAACATACATTTCAAAACCTCCAGTAGTGCTCATTCCCATAATAGCTGGAGGATTAAAAGCCATTAATAACCCCTCTTTTAAAGTTAAGCCATAACCTATATACTGATTTACTATTGAAAAACTTGATTCACTTTCTTTTTTACGCTTATCCCAAGGTTTTAATGTTATAAAAAAACTTGCATAATTAGTTTTTAGTGAACCACTTAATATATCCATTCCAGTAAAACTAATTACATTTTCAACAGATTTATTATCTAAAGTTATTTTATCTATGTAATCAACTACTTTTAATGTTCTATTTAATGAAGCTCCATCTGGTAACACTAACAACCCTAAAATATATCCTTGATCTTCATCTGGAACTAAACTTGTAGGAATAATTTTCAATAAATACGCTGAAGCTAAAACTACTACGATAAAAATTGATAACGTAAAAACTGTTTTTTTTATAAAAAAAGTTACACTACTTATATATAATTCTGTAATTTTATTAAAAAAATTATTAAATAATACAAAAGGTTTATAAGGTTTACTCTCTTTTTGAGATAATATTAATGAACATAGTGCTGGAGTAAAAGTTAGAGCAACTATACCAGATATTACTACAGAAATTGTAATAGTTATAGCAAATTGTTGATACATTTTTCCAGCCATACCACCAGTAAATGCTACTGGAATAAATACAGATGATAATACTAATACAATAGCTATTATAGGTCTTGTTACTTCACTCATTGCTTTTGAAGTAGCACTTTTTGGATCCATACCATTTTTAATATGCCTTTCTACATTTTCTAAAACTACAATAGCATCATCAACAACCATTCCTATAGCAAGCACTAAACCAAACATAGTTAACGTATTAATAGTAAACCCTAATAAATACATACCTCCAAAAGTTCCTATTACAGATACTGGAACAGCAAGAATAGGAATTAATGTTGCCCTAATATTTTGCAAAAAAACATATACTACAATTAAAACTAATATCATTGCTTCAACTAAAGTTTTAACTACTTCTGCAATAGATATTTTAATAAAAGTAGTAGTATCGTAAGGTATATTATAAGAAATTCCGTCTGGAAAATTCTCTGATAATTTTTCCATACTTTTCTTCACTGATTCTGCAGTTGATAAAGCATTGGCATTAGGAGCAAGATAAATTCCTATAGGAACAGCATTTTTACCATTTTGTTTACCTATAAAATCGTAATTTTCTGCACCTAATTCAATATTTGCAACATCTTTTAGCCTTAATATTGAGCCATCTTGACCAGATCTTAATATAATATCACTAAATTCTTCAGGAGTTGATAATCTTGATTGTGTAATAATTTGCCAAGTAAGTCCAACATTACTATCCATTGGTTCTGAACCAATTTTTCCTGCTGCATATTGTGAATTTTGGTTCTTTATAACTTTTGCAATATCGTTAGTAGTAATATTATATTTTGACATTTTTTGAGGATCTAACCATACTCTCATCGCGTAATTTTTTGATGCAAAATTTTGAACATTACCAACACCATTAATCAACTTTAAATCATCTACAATATTTAGTAAGGCGTAATTACTTAAATAAGTAGTATCATATCTGCCATCTGGTGAAGTTAAAAAAATTAACATTAATATTGAAGGAGAACTTTTTGTTACACTAATCCCTAATCTTTGAACTTGCTCTGGCATACTTGCCATTGCTAACTGAACTCTATTGTTTACATTTATAGTTGCTTGGTCTGGATCTGTTCCTATAGCAAAAGTAATATTTATTGTCATCTTTCCACTACCAGAACTAACTGAATTCATATAAATCATATTATCAACACCATTAATTTGTGTTTCTAATATGGAAGCAACACTTTGAGCTAATACTTCTGCACTTGCTCCATTATACGTTGCTTGAACTTGAACTTGTGGAGGAGTTAAATTTGGATATTGTTCTATCGGTAAAACTTTTATAGAAATTAGCCCTAACATAGTTATAACAACTGATATTACGGTAGATAAAACAGGTCGCTTTAAAAAGAAATTTTCTTTTTCTGACATATTGCTACCTATTTTTCATATTCTCTGGAGCTGTAGGCATAACTTTTGAGCCACCTTTAACTTTATTCACCCCTTCTACAACTATCCTTTGCCCTGCTTCTAATCCGTTTAGCACGATAAATTTACCATTTATATTTGGACCAAGTTCAATTTTTGTATATTGAGCAACATTGTTTTCATTTATAATAATTGCCATATTTCCATTTGCTGTATAAAGAATTGCCTCTTGAGGAATTAATAAAGTATTAATAAGTTTCGCACCTGCTACTTTTGTTTTAATAAATTGCCCTGGAATTACCTTATAATTTTCATTACTAAATTCTGCTTTCACGTATATGTTACCAGTATCTTTATTTATTGTTTTATCTATAAAAATTATTTTACCTTTATTTTTAAATTTAATATTATCTGAATAAAATACCTCCACATAAATATCTTCAAATTTAATCATTGATAAACTTTGCAATCTTTTTAATAGTGATATTTCAGAATCAGGTATATAAAAATTTATGTATATTGGATTAATTTTATTAATTGTAGTAAGAATACTATTTGAATTTACTAAATTACCTACAGAAAAATTTGATTTTCCAATGTAACCAGATATAGGAGAACGGATATAAGTATATTCTAATTTAATTTTAGCATTATTATATGCTGCAATATTTGATTCTACAAGTGCTTTGGCTGCTTCGTATTCACCTTTAGCGTTATCTAAATCTTTACGACTAATTGCATTTTTTTTATATAAACTTAAAATTCTATTATAATTATCTTTAGATTGTATATATTTTGCTTCTGCTTGATTTAAATTCCCTCTTGCTTCATTTAATATTGCTTCATAACTATCTGGTTCAATGACAAATAATAATTGACCTTTTCTAATAAATGATCCTTCTTTATATTCACGACTTCTTAATATGCCAGAAACTTGTGGACGTATTTCTACTACTTCTGAACCTTCAGCTACACCAATATATTCATTTGAAACTGGAATACTTGCCATATTTAATGTAATAACACCAACTATTGGTAGTTGATTTTTTATGATGTTTATATTTTCTTTATTAAAG
>JAZSQT010000103.1:0-2451 GCA_045538075.1 Mucispirillaceae bacterium | reverse complement strand
TGGATTGCCACGAAAAACTGGCGTTTTTCTCGCAATGACTTTAAAAGGATAATTGACGTAATACAAACGTCATTACGAGGAGTGAAACGACGAAGTAATCCATAAAAACATTTAATAAGAAATTTCAATACGAAATTTTTTTAATTTATTAATTTTATAAAAAAACTCTTGCAAAATTTCAATTCAGGCATAAATTAAATATTCTGTTATTAAAGGAATATTTAATTTGAGAATTTCAGACACTACTAAAGAGCAAATATTTTCAGTTAATATAGAAAGAATTATTGAACCATACGTTGAATTTGTAAAAAAATCTGGACGTAATGGTTTAATGGCTTGTTGTCCTTTTCATAATGAAAAAACACCGTCATTCGTTGTTGATACAGAAAGAGGTTTTTTTAAGTGTTTTGGCTGTGGAGTAGGAGGCAATGGTGTTTCTTTCATAATGCAACATTTAAACTTAAATTACGTAGATGCGTTACTATTTATTGCAGAAAAATTTAATATTAATGTTGAATATGTTGGCAGTGAGCAGAAAAATACTAAAGATATAAAATCTCTTCATGAAGATATACAAATTGAATTAAGAAAAAGTTTATATTCATCTTTAGGAAAAGAAGCAAAAGATTATATATTATCAAGAAAATTTACTGATGAAGATATAAATGAATTTGGTATAGGTTATATTCAAGCAAAACATAATTTTAACGAATTATATAAGAAATACGAAAAAAAAATAATATTAAATAGTGGTTTTTTTAGAGAAAACAATTACGGTATATATTCGCAATTTTTTAATAGATTAACTATACCAATCAAAAATATTACTGGGTCAATTTCTGCTTTTGCTGGCAGAAGTATTGATGGTAGTATGCCAAAATATATTAATTCAGCTGATAGTGATATTTTTCATAAAAGGGAAACTCTTTTTAATATAGATAAAGCAAAATCTTCTATGAAGAGGGAAGGTTGTATTATAGTTGAAGGATATTTAGATGTTATGCGATTGCATCAGATAGGTGTAAAAAATGCAGTTGCACCGATGGGAACTTCTTTAACTAAAAATCAAGCAAATCTATTAAAAAGATATTGTGATGATGTTACAGTTGTTTTTGATGGTGATGAGGCTGGAGAAAAGGCAGCATATAGAAGTTTAAGTATATTTATTGAAAGTGGTATATTTCCTAAAGCAATATTTTTGCCTTCTGGTGAAGACCCAGATAGTTTTTGTTTAAAAGAAAATATAGATGGGTGGAGTAATTTATTTAATCAAAGGGAAGATTTATTAATAAACGTTAGTAAAAAATTAGTAAATGGAGTAAATAACGATTTTAATAAAAAACTTATTCGCTTTCAGTCTGTCAAAAATATGCTTGTAAATATAAATGATAATCATATGAGAGATTATTATTCTGAAATTGTTTCAGATATATTTGGACTAAAAAAAGATAACGTTGATGCTGATATAATAAATGAAAAATATAGAAAAACTCATTATATAAAACATAAAACGAATACAGAAATAGGAAATACGATTTATTTGTGTGAAAGAGATTTTATTGCTTGTTTATCATTATTACAAATTGATGTCATTGATAATTTAATTCATGATATGACTGAAGAAATGTTTAATGATAAAATTATTCGTAAAATATTTAAAAAAATACTTGAAAATTATGTAAAGATTTCCGATATTAAAGAACTTGTCTCTGAATTAGATAGTGATTTTTTTGATATTATATCAAGGAATATTGAACAAGAGCCATATAATTTTGCCCTTTTAAATAAAGAGCAAATTATGAAGAATTATTTATCAAATATAAAAGATGATATTATAAATAGAATGAAAAACACTAACGATATAAATGAAAAAAATCAATTATTATCAGAATTACAAAAAGTTACTAATAAATTAAATAATAATGCTTGAATGGAGATAAATAAATAATGTCTAAAAAAAATAAAATCCAAGATGTTAAGAAACAACTTATAGCAATGGGAAAAGAAAAAGGATTTCTTACTTTTGATGAGATTAATGACGTTATTCCAGATGATGTATCTAATAACGAATTAATTGATGAATTACTTGTTTTACTTTCTCAGTTAAAAATTGATGTTATTGATAATAACGCAAAAAAAGGCAGTATGTTTTCTGCTAGTGTAGTTATAGATGATGAAGAAGATGACGAAGTTTTATCTGGTGTTGATTCAGATTTTCAAGATGATGTTGAAGAGACATTAAGCACAGATGACCCAGTTAGGCTTTATCTAAAAGAAATGGGTAATATTCCTCTTTTAAATCGTGAAGAAGAAATTGAAGTAGCAAAAGAAATTGAAGACGGTCAGAGAAAGGTAATTAAAGCAGTATTATCATTTCCATCTACAGCAAATGAGATTATGGAAATAGCTGAATCTGTTAAAAATGGAACTACAAGACTAAAAGATATTATA
>JAZSQT010000176.1:0-22924 GCA_045538075.1 Mucispirillaceae bacterium | reverse complement strand
CACTAAATTTTTTGTATTATTTATAGATTGCCACGAAAAACTGGCGTTTTTCTCGCAATGACTTTGAAGCAGTCAAAGACGTAAAAACACGTCATTACGAGGAGCAAAGCGACGAAGTAATCCAGTAAAGATATACCTATTAAAATAGCTGACAAAATTCTATAATAATGATATACTTTGAAAGATATTTAATTAGGGGTTAAATAATGCTTACTAAAAGAATAATTCCATGTCTTGATTTAAAAGATGGAAGAGTTGTAAAGGGAACAAATTTCGTAAATTTAAGAGATGCTGGCGACCCAGTTGAAGTTGCCCTTGAATACCAAAATCAAGGTGCAGACGAACTTGCATTTTTAGATATATCGGCTACAGAAGAGGGTAGAGGCACAACAATAGAATTAATTGAAAGAGCAGCAGCTAACGTGTTTATGCCTATTACTGTCGGTGGTGGCATTAAAACTGTTGCAGATATCCAAAGGCTACTTAATGCTGGAGCAGATAAAGTGTCTATTAATTCAGAAAGTGTAAAAAATCCTGATTTAATAAAAGAAGCTGCCAATAAGTTTGGCTCTCAAGCAATTATCTCTGCAATAGACGCAAAACTTAAAGATGATGGCTCATGGGAAGTTATGATTGCTGGTGGCAAAGTTGCTACTGGTCTTGATGCAGTTTCTTGGGCTAAAACTATGGAAAATTTTGGTGCAGGTGAAATTCTGCTTACAAGTATGGATAAAGACGGCACTAAAGATGGTTACGATTTAGCTTTAACGAGGGCTGTTTCTGAAGCAGTTTCAATACCAGTTATTGCCTCAGGTGGTGTAGGTTCGCTACAACATTTTTATGAAGGGCTTACAGAAGGCAAAGCAGATGCCGTTCTTGCTGCAAGTGTCTTTCATTTTAGAGAATTTACCGTTGGTCAAGTTAAAGATTTCTTATCAGAAAAAGGTATTTCCGTTAGATTAATTTAGGTTGCAAAATGAATACAGATATTATTGTTAAATTAAACGAAACTATTAAAAATTATAAAGAAAATCCATCAGATTCATCTTATACTTGCAAGTTGTTTCAAGGTGGAGAAAATAAAATTATAAAAAAATTAGGCGAAGAAAATGCAGAATTTATTAAAGCATTTCTTACAGAACCAAAGGATAAAATTGCTTCTGAAGCAGCCGATTATTTATACCATTTAATCGTTGCCCTACACTATAAAGATATTGATTTTGCTGATGTTTTATCTGTTTTAACGTCTCGTCATCAAGAAAAAACTTCAAAATAATTTTGTAATAGGTGTTTTTATGAAAGAAAAAGCATGGTCTGGCAGATTTAACCTGCCTACAGATAAATTTGTTGAAGAGTTTAATGCCTCAATTTTTTATGATAAACGTCTTTATAAGTTTGATATAAAAGGTAGTATCGCCCATGCTAAAATGCTTGCTAAACAAGGTATTATTTCTGAAAATGAAGGAGATTTAATTGTTTCTGGATTAAACCAAGTTTTAAAAGAAATAGAAAACGGTCAATTTAAATTCACTATAGAAGATGAAGATATACATATGGCTATAGAAAAACGCCTTACAGAAATTATTGGCCCTGTTGGAGGAAAGCTCCATACAGCAAGAAGTAGGAACGACCAAGTAGCCGTTGATATTAGAATGTATATTATTGAAGAAGCAGAAAATGCAAAGGCGTATTTAATCAATTTGCAAACAGTATTAGTTGAGAAAGCAATAAATAATTTAGGCGTTATTATGCCTGGATTTACTCATCTTCAAACGGGACAACCAATTTTATATTCACATTATTTAATGGCATATTTTCAGATGTTTAAAAGAGATTTTGAACGTTTAAATGATATGGTTATTAGAATGAATTATTCTCCATTAGGTGCTGCTGCTATGGCTGGAACTACTTTTCCTATTGATAGAAATTTTACTGCTGCAGAACTAAATTTTTATGGACCTACTGAAAATAGCATAGACTCTGTTTCTGATAGAGATTTTATATTAGAATTTTTGTCTAATTTAAGTATTTGTATGATGCACTTATCAAGATTTTCAGAAGAATTGATTATTTTTTCTAATCCAGATTTTGCGTTTATTAATCTGTCTGATGATTATTGCACAGGCTCATCTATTATGCCTCAAAAGAAAAATCCAGATATCCCAGAACTTATTAGAGGCAAAACTGGTAGAGTTTATGGCAATTTAATGGCTATGCTTACAACTATGAAAGGCTTGCCTCTTGCTTATAATAAAGATATGCAAGAAGATAAAGAACCTCTTTTTGATTCAATAGATACAGTCCTTGCAAGCCTTAAAATATTTGCTCCAATGATTTCAAAAATGACTGTTAATGAAGAAAAAATGCGTCAAGCTGCATTAAGAGGCTATTCTACTGCAACTGACTTAGCCGATTATTTAGTTAGAAAGGGAATACCTTTTCGCCAAGCCCATCATATTGTTGGAAAAACTGTTGCTTACGCTATTGAGCAAGATAAAAATTTAGATGAATTATCTTTAGAAGAATTACAAAAATTTTCACCTATGATAGCAAGTGATATATTTGATTATATTACTCTTGAAGCGTCTGTTAATAGCAGAAATTCTTACGGTGGCACATCTGCAGAATCTGTTATGACTCAAATTAAACTTGCACAAGGCTTTCTTGATGAAAATTTATAAGCTACTATTTGTGTTTTTTTTTATAATTAATGGTTGTGGGATAAAAGCTCCACCGATACCAAAAGATTCATTAAATATTCCTTACCCTACAGACGTTAATGTTTCTATAACTAATGACGGAGTATTAATAAGCAATAATCAAGATATTATGCTTGTTGTAGAAAAATCAAAAATTGATAATAATGCTCTTAATCGTAGGTATTATAAAAGGTTGACATTAATTAGTCCAAAAAATACTTATATAGATGAAGAAGTAGTTGATGGCACAACTTATACTTATAGATTTAAGAATTATAGCACAGAATATAACACTTTTTCTACTCCAGCAGTTAGAACGATAACTTATAACACACCGATAAAAATTAAAGATGTTAAAATAGAACAAAAAAATAATTCTGTTTGTCTTGATATTAAATTAAACGAAACAACTAAATATGCTGATATTATGATTAATAGTAAAGTTGTTTCAAAAATTAATAAAAATGGCGAAAGTTGTTATAATTTGCCATTATCTGCACAAGTTTCTATTATAATATTGCCTTACGATAAAAACGAAAATGCTGGCATACCTTACGAAACAACTATTACTCAAAATAATAAAGATTTTATATTGCCACCTCAAAATGTTAAGGCATTAAGAGAGACTTCAAGTGTTGTTTTATCTTGGGATAAAGTAGATAACGCAGAAAGTTATAACATATATATAAATAATGAAAATGGCCCTCAATTGATTGATAATACAACTATTACATTATATAAATATAATTTAAAAAATAATGAAAACTGTATAGACTTTTTGTTGTCAACAGTTAAAGGAAGAAAAGAATCAAATAAAATACAAGTTACATCGTGTCCATAAAAGTGCGTTATTTTATTTTTCTTGAAATGTAAAATTTATTCTTGTATAAAATTTATTCTTATCTCTATATTAGGCAGGTAAAAATGTTAACTTTAATTTTAGGGTTATGTATAGCTACAACATTCGGTTTTATTGGATACTTAATTTATCCAAGTTACATTTTAGCAACAATCTTATTTGCAATATCTTTAATTATTTTTAATGTATTAATGAGTCGTTATTTTATGAAGAAACTTACAGATATTTTTTCAAGTTGTGAAAAAGATTTAAAATCTGGCAGAACAGATATTGCAATAGAAAAAATGAAGAAAGGATACGCTTTTTCTAAATGGCAATTTTTAGTTAAGCAACAGATAGATTCTCAAATTGGAGTAATTTTATACGCTAATAAAAGATTTGATGAGGCATTACCTTATCTTGAAAAAACACCAAAAAGTAATTTTATGGCTATGAGTATGCTTGCTGCCCATTACTTTAGGCATAAAGATTTTGAAAAAGTTAAAAAAGTGATGGCAACTTCTGCTAAAGCAAATAAAAAAGATAGCTTTACACAAGTTTTAAATGGTTATTTTCTTTCAGAAATGGGCTTTCAAGATGAGGCAATAGCTGCTCTTACTAAGGCTAATAAAAAAATGCCTACTGATGAAAGAATAGAAAATGCTCTTGATAGTGTTAGGAATAATAAAAAAATCAAAATGCAGGGATACGGTGCTTTATGGATGCAACTTCATTTAATGAAAATGCAAGAAGGAGTTAAACAGTATCAAACTTTAATAGGAAGACAAAGAATTAAACGCCGTTAATATGATAGATATTCAAAGTTTAAAAGATACGAGAAACCTTGATATAGATAAAGTTGGAGTAAAAGGCGTAACTTATCCAATTATATTAAAAGATAAACGTAACGGAACTCAAAGCACTATTGCAAAAATTAATATGAGTGTTAATTTACCACATAATTTTAAAGGCACTCATATGTCAAGATTTCTTGAAGTATTAAATCGCCATAAAGATAATATTAGCAATATGGCTATTTCAAACATTCTTGATGATATTAGGCAAGTTCTAAATTCTGATGAAAGCCACCTTGAAATAACTTTTCCATACTTTATAGAAAAAGAGGCACCAGTTTCAAAAATATCATCAATTATGGATTATGAATGCACTTTTTCTGGCACTTGCAATAATCAAGGTAGAGATTTTATTTTGACGGTAAAAGTTCCAATCCAATCTTTATGCCCTTGTTCTAAAGAAATTAGTGAAAAAGGAGCTCATAACCAAAGAAGTATTGCTACAATATCTGTTCGTTTCAATAAAGTTGTATGGATAGAAGATTTAATTGAAATTGCAGAAAGCTCTGGTAGTTCGCCAATTTATTCTTTGCTCAAAAGGAGTGATGAAAAATTTGTTACAGAATATGCTTACGATAATCCAGCTTTCGTTGAAGATATTGTTAGAAACATTGCTGAAAAATTGAATAAAGATAGTCGCATAACTTGGTATAAAGTAACTTGTGAAAATATGGAATCAATCCACAATCATAACGCTTGGGCTATGATTACTAAAAGATAGTATTATCTATATGTTACTCAATTTTTTAATAATATCATAATCGGCTGGACAAAATTCGTAATTTTTTAGATTTTCTTTCTTTACCCAAGCAATTTCATGGTGTTCTTTTTTTCTAATTTCTCCATTAATAATTTTGCAAAAATAAAAATGTAGTCGCAAATTTTTATTATCGTATGTATGAGTTACTTCATCAAATTTGCTGATAATTTCAACTTCTACGTCTAACTCTTCTATACATTCTCTAATAATACATTCTTCTATACTTTCATTTGCTTCTTTTTTGCCACCAGCAAATTCCCACAAAAGTTCTAAATGGCTTCCTTTTGGTCTGCGACAAATTAATATTTCTTCATTGTTATTTTTAATAATAGCTGCACCAATTTCTATAACCATAAAAAAAATCCTAAAAATTTGTAACTAAAATTATTTTTATACGACATATCTTAATATAGCTTACAAATAAAATTTTGAGGTAAATTTATGAAAAAAGCAAGTTTAATATTATTTGCAATGGCAATGTTTTTTGTAGCAAAGGTATCTTACGCAGATGATTTTTATATGCCACAAGGGGAAGGTCCATACTATAATCCATATAATGGAATGTGGGTAGTTAATTTACCTCCACCTCCACCAATGAA
The DNA here is from genome assembly GCA_045538075.1 of Mucispirillaceae bacterium. GTDB lineage: Bacteria > Chrysiogenota > Deferribacteres > Deferribacterales > Mucispirillaceae > JAZSQT01. The sequence goes on along the minus strand of JAZSQT010000176.1, from coordinate 17,174 downwards.
CCAAGTTCCATGGTATGTTAGAGATGATTATGATGACTATTTAGAAGATTATTACGGTTGTATTTTAGGATATGAAGACTGGAGTTTTGAATGCCGTTATTGGAGAAAATATGCCGAAAAAAATAATCTTTATACGGCTACTAACCCAAACCAAAATACAACGAATAATAATATAAAACAACCATCTATCCCACAAACACCAAACCAATAAATAAAGAGGGTATTTAACCCTCTTTTTTTATAATTTATGTAAATTTTTAAATTATTAGCTGAAAAATTATGACAGTTTAAAAGCTATTTATTTCATTATTAAATCTTGCTAACAATATATTTGTTATGATGATAAATAATGATTTATTTATTTCAATATTTATTTAAATTAAGAGAAGCTATTTATATAGAAAAAAACTTGACACTATAATATATTTTTAATATTAGCTAATATAAAGAATATATTAAGGTTAGATTTATGCATGAAGCAGGAATTGCACAAAATATAATTGACATATCTATAGACACTGCTAAAAAAAATTCTGCAGATAAAATATCATTAATAGCCGTCCGTATCGGAAAAATGAGTGCTATTGATGAGGCATCTTTACGCTTTGCTTTTGACGCACTTAAAAATGATACTATAGCAAAAGATGCAGTTCTTAAATATGAAGAAATACCTCTTAAAGGTAAATGCTTAGATTGTGGCAGTGAAGAAGAATTTGAAGGATATTTTATGAGTTGCCCTAAATGTAACTCTTCTAAAGTTACTATAATTTCTGGTAACGAACTTGAAGTTTCATATATTGAAGTTGATTAAGGAGTATTTTATGGACAAAATAAATATTAATCAAAAAATTCTTTCAAAAAATGATATGGACGCTATGCAGTTACGTAAGCGTTTTAAAGATAACGAAACTTTCGTTGTAAATATAATGTCATCTCCTGGCAGTGGAAAAACATCTTTATTAGAAAAAACTTTAAGTAAACTTTCTTATAAGTATAAAATTGCCGTAATTGAAGGCGATTTGCAAACAGAAAACGATAAAGAAAGAATAGAAAAAACAGGCATTAAAGCATGCCAAATTCAAACTGGTGGAGCTTGCCATTTAGAAGCAAAAGAAATTGAAAATAAACTACCTTTAATTGATGGAGATAATATTGATTTATTAATAATAGAAAATGTTGGCAACCTTGTTTGCCCATCAGAATACGATTTAGGGCAAGATATTAATATGGTTTTACTTTCTGTTACAGAAGGAGAAGATAAACCTTTAAAATATCCGTCAATGTTTTTTGTATCTGATGTTTTTGTATTAAATAAAATTGATTTATTGCCTTACGTTGATTTTGATGCCGATAAGGCTTGCCAAAATGCAAAAGCTATAAAACCAAATATAGAAATATTCCGTGTTTCTTGCAAAAGTGAAGAAGGTGTATCAGATATTTGTAATTATTTTGAAAAAATGATTTTATCAAAGAAAAAATGTTCGTAGTTGGAATTGATGAAGTAGGTAGAGGCACTATAGCAGGTCCAGTCGTTGCTTGTGCTATTATAATGCCAGAAAATTTTATTGATGAAAGGATTAAAGACTCTAAAAAAATCAATAAAAATCGCCGTGAAGAGTTGTATAAATATTTAACTAATAATTTTCATTATGGTCTTGGAGTAGTTTGCAATAAGATTATAGATGAAATCAATATTCTTAATGCAACAAAACAAGCAATGCATTTAGCGTTATCTAAATTAAATCACCATTACGATAAAATTATAATTGATGCTGTTAAATTAAATAATATAGAAAAACCATATATTTATCCATTTAAAGCAGATAATGATTATATTCAAGTTTCTGCTGCCTCTATTATTGCAAAAGTGTATAGAGACAATTTGATGACGTATTTATCATCTATATACGATAAGTATGGTTGGGAAAAAAATGCTGGATATGGCACGAAACATCATATTGAAGCCATAAAAAAATATGGATATAGTGATATCCATAGGTTATCCTTTAAAATTAAGGGTTTATGAAAAATAACAATATTAAAACTGGTTCAAAAGGTGAAGAGGAAGCAATTAAATACTTAATAAAACGTAAGTATAAAATATTAGAGCGTAATTTTAAAACTAAAGTTGGCGAAATAGATATAATTGCAGAAAAAGACGGATATATAGTATTTATTGAAGTAAAAAAAAGAAGTTCAAAAGCCTTTGGCTATGGTTACGAAGCAGTAGATATAAAAAAACAGCAAAAAATAATAAAAACGGCTAATTTATATATTTCTTATCAGAAAAAAGAGAGTAAATGTAGGTTTGATGTAATATCTATAGATGAAAATAATATAAACCATATTGAAAATGCCTTTGAAATATTGTAAAAGTTAAGTATCAAGGAGTTTAAAATGATTGAATACGTAAATACAATAATAGATAATTCAATAAAAGCCCATAATAGATTTGCTAAAGAGAATACAGAACAACTTATTATATTTGCTCAAACAATAGTTGATTGTTTAAATAATGGTGGAAAGATTTTAATTTGTGGCAATGGTGGTTCTGCTGCTGATGCTCAACATATTGCTGCAGAATTTGTAGGCAGATTTGTTATGGAGCGTCCATCTCTTCCGGCTATAGCGTTGACTACTGATACTTCTTTACTAACTGCTGTTAGCAATGATTATAGTTTTAGTGATGTTTTTGAAAAACAAGTATCGGCTCTTGCTAATCAAGGAGATATACTTTGGGGTATTTCTACAAGTGGAAATTCAGAAAATGTAATAAAGGCATTAAGAAAAGCCTCTAAAAATAATGTTACTACATTAGGTTTTTCTGGCAGAGATGGTGGACAAATGAGGGGAATTTGCGACCATATTATCGTCATTGATGAAAAAGAAACGGCACGTATCCAAGAATTGCATATTTTATCTGCTCATATTATTTGTGGCTTAGTAGATGAAATTATGTTTGGTAAATTTGCAGGATTTTAGCAAGGCTAATGAAATCTATAAAAGAATATTATAAATGTTGGGGTAGTTCAAAATCATTTTTTGCATTAAAAAATAAGGAAAAAGGTAAACCGTTATTTATTATTGTTCCAGATGATAACGCATTAGAATATGTATATTCTGAATTATCTTTTTTTTCTGATATACCAGTTTATGAGCTACCACCTTTTTCGCAAAATCCTTTTGAAGAAGCAAGACCAGTAATTAACGTAATGGCAAAAAGGGCTAATACGTTATTTAACATTATTAATAATGATGATTTTATCCTTGTAGCTACTCCTTATTCTATATTAAAGAATATCCCTACAAAAGATGATTTTTTATCAAATATAATAGCTTTATCTACTAGTTTAAAATTTTCCCACGAAAAATTATCTCTATTATTAGATACTTTAGGCTATATACAAGTAGAATTTGTTACTGGCAAGGGTGAATATAATCTTCGTGGTGGTTTAGTAGATATTTTTCCGATAAATAGCCATAACCCTATACGGATTGAATTTTTTGATGATGAAATTGAAAGTATATTTGAATACAATGTAGATACACAGCATAAAGTAAAAGATATAGATAAAATTAATATTCTTCCGTGTTCTGATTTTTTAATTTCTACTGGTGAGTTTATAAAGGCTATTGATGATGAATTATTAAAAGAAAAAGCAGAAACTTTTGGAAAATTTGCTGGTTATCATTGGCTTGCACCTCTTTGTGGTTATCCTCAAAGCACAATTTTTTCTTATTTACCAAAAGACACTTCAATTATATGTTTTTCAAATACTTGGAAAGATGATTTTTATAATTTTTACGATAATGCAAAAGAGTTTTTGCCGTCAAAGAATTATAACGACATATTGTTAAATAATTTTTTAAATCCAGATAAAGCTATATCAATAATAGAAGAGTATAATTTATTAATAATAACAGAAACTCAATTATCATTTAATAGTATTGCTTTAGATTATAGAAGCACTAAAGAAATATTTGCTTTTGAAAAAAATAATATATATCAAACAATGACGAAATCTTTTGAAGTAATAAATAATTTACTTAAGAAAAAGTATAGAATTATTTTAGCTATAGAAAGTGATAGATTCGCAAATATTGTAAAAAATTTCTCTCGTGATTTTGATATTAATATTACAGAAATAAATTCTATTAAAGAGGCAATAAATAACGCAATCTATTTGTATAGACATAGACTTTCAGACGGATTTATAAGCGATGAAGATAAACTTGCATTAATAGTAGATATTGATATTTTTGGATTTTCAAAACGTAAACCTAAAAATAAAAAGAAAGACGTATTTAATACTAAACTATCAGATTTAGAAGAAGGCGATTATGTAGTTCATGTAAATCATGGTATAGGCATATATAGAGGGATTAAGCATTTAACTATAGCTGGAGTTGAAAGCGATTTTTTAGACATATTATACGATGGCGATGATATATTATACGTGCCATTACAATCAATTTCTCAAATTCAAAAATATATAGGCATTCAAGACCAAAAACCGAAACTTAATAGTTTAAAAAGCTCATCTTGGACTAAACTTAAAAAGTATGCAAAAGAAAGTGCAAAAAATGTTGCAGAAGATTTATTAAGATTATATGCAGAGAGAAAAACTAAAAAAGGATTTTCTTTTGTTGATGATGGTATATTAGTTAGCCAGTTTGAAAGAAATTTCCAGTATGATGAAACAGAAGACCAATTATCAGCAATTTTAGATGTGTATAACGATATGGAAAAAGAAATGCCTATGGAAAGGCTTGTTTGTGGCGATGTTGGATTTGGAAAAACAGAAGTAGCAATGAGAGCAGCTTGCAAAGCTATTGCCAGTGGAAAACAAATTGCTGTTCTTGTGCCTACAACTATTCTAGCTCGTCAACATTACGAAACTTTTTCTGAAAGGTTTAAAGAGATGCCTGTAACTATTGATTATATTTCTCGTTATAGAACTCAAAAAGAAGTTAAAGATATTATAGAAAGAACATCTACTGGAAAAATTGATATATTAATAGGCACCCATAAAATTTTAAATAAAGAGTTAGTATTTAAAGATTTAGCATTATTAATAATAGATGAAGAACAACGTTTTGGCGTTGCTCATAAAGAAAAAATAGCTGCTATAAAAAGAAATATAGATACTCTTACATTAAGTGCAACACCAATTCCAAGAACTCTACAATTATCTCTTTCAGGTATTAGGGATATGAGTATTATTGAAACTCCACCAGAAAATAGATTGCCAGTAGTAGTGAAAGTTATTAATACTAGTGATGATATACGAAAAGCAATATCCTTAGAATTAGAACGTGGTGGGCAAGTATTTTTCTTGCATAATAAAGTTGCTTCAATCCAAAATGTGGTAACAGATATAAAGCAAATGTTACCTTATGCAAAAGTAGATTATGCCCACGGTCAAATGGATTCAAGAACGATAGATTTAATCTTACAAAAATTTTATAGTGGTCAAATAGATGTTCTCGTATCTACTACGATTATAGAAAATGGTATTGATATTCCAAACGTAAATACTATAATAATAGACGATGCTGGTCATTTTGGGCTTTCTCAACTGTATCAATTAAAAGGGCGTGTTGGTAGAGCTTCAAAAAGAGGATATTGTTATTTAGCTATTAAAGATTTTTCAAGGCTTTCGCCTATTGCTCAAAAAAGGCTTTCTATTATACAGCAACTTTCTGATTTAGGTAGTGGGTTTAAAATTGCTATGTATGACTTGCAGTTGAGAGGAGCTGGAAATATATTAGGAGCTGAACAGTCTGGTTTTATAGTTAAAGTTGGCTATGAGTTATACGTCAAGATGATTGAAGATGCCGTAAACGAAATGAGAGGCGATTTTACAAATATTACAGATGCAGAAATCAACTCAAATATATCTTATTTTTTACCTGTTGATTATATAGAAGATCCACGTATTAGGTTTGATTATTATAGAAGATTATCAGACGTTTATAACAGTAAAGATATGCAAGAATTAATTAAAGAAATTGAAGTTTCTTTTGGTGAACTTCCAGTAGAAGTATTAAATCTTTCATTTATTATGTTGATAAAAAATCTTGCAAGTAGGTTAGGAATATTAAAAGTAATTATTGCTTCAAGTGGAGCAAAAATTAAATTTTCTGAAAATACTAAACTTAACCCTTTGTCTATTAGTAATAGTGCAAAAAAACAGAAGATTATTTATAGATTTTTGTCAGAATATGAATTAAGTGTTGTAATTAATGGCACAAATATTTTAAATTCATTATTAGATTTTTTTGAAGATATTATTAATTATCAAGAGTGATAATTTAGGAGCATTTATGTATAGATTATTAATTGTTAGTTCTATTTTATTTTTAACTACTACATTTAGTATTAGTTGTTCAAAAGAAAGTAAAACTGAAATTATAGCAAATAAAGTAAAAGATATAGAAAACGTAGTAAATAAAGAAGTTAGTAAAAAAGAAATTTTAAGTATTAATGGAAATATTTTTTATGAAAATGATTTCTTTGCTTTTGCGTCAAATGTTTTAAGAGAAATGGACGAAGAAAGTATAAAAAATAAAACTATACAAGAAAACTTAATAAAAGAGTTTATTGAACATAAATTATTATATGCAGAAGCAAAAAGGATTGGTATAGAAGAAAATTCTAATGAGATTGAAAAAATTGTTGTTACGATAAATTCTGATGAAGGCACGCAAGATTTAAAAGCATATTCTGGTTACTACAATTCTGACCCTCAAGCATTGTCAAGCATTATTCATGAAAGAAGATTAGTTGAAGGGTTACTTGCTCACGTTATTAATTCAAACATTGTTGTATCAGACAAAGATATAAGAAAAAGATACGATGAAGTTGAGGCAAAAAAAATACCAGAAAAAAAAGCACATATATTTCATATATTTACGAAAAAAGAAGATACTGCAAAAAAAGCATACGATGAGTTACAAAAAGGTATTTCTTTTTCTGAAGTCGCTTTAAGATATTCTGATGGACCAGAAAAAAATCACGGTGGAGATTTAGGTTTTGTTTCAGAAAACGATTATCCAGAAATTTTTGCAGAAGCCTTTAAATTGGCTAAAAACAAGTATAGCAATATTATTAAATCAGATTATGGCTACCATATTTTTTTAGTAAAAGAAATTATTAACGCAAAAAAATATACTTACGATGACGTTAAATCAAAAATATATTTTGAATTATATTCTCAACAGCAAGAAGAAAAAACGAGGGAATTTATAAATGGCTTATTTATTAAAGCAGATATTAAGAATATCAATAATATTGATTTCTCTAAATACTACAGCAAATAGTGAAGTTATTAATAGAATTGTTGCCCACGTAGGCAATAAAGTTATTACTGAATACGATATTCAAAATTTAGACCCAGCTAAGTATAACGAAATTTTAGCTATAAAAGATGAGAATATAAGAAATAAACAAATTGAGTTATACCAAGAAGCAGCACTTAATTATTTGATAGATCAAGAAATAGTCATTATTGCTGCAGAAAAAGAGGGCGTAAAAGTTAGCGATGAAGAAGTTGAAATGGCTATTAATGAAATAATGAGGGAAAATAAACTCACATTAAAAACTTTAGAGGACGCATTAATTAAAGAAGGCACTTCTTTATCAAAATATAAATATAAATTAAAAAATGATATTATAAATGCACGAGTAAGAAATCAAATTTTATTACCAAAAATTATTGCTACAGAAAAAGATATTAGACGTATGGCAGATTTAAAAAGTGATGAATATAATTTGAAAGATAAATATAAACTTTCAATTATTATTACTACAGATAAAAATACAATGAATAAAGCCATTAAAGAAATTAAAAAAACATCTTTTGAAGAAGCAGCAAAAAAATATTCTATAGATAAGAGTGCTACAAATAACGGCTATATGGGTGAATTAGAAGTTGATGGATTAAGCCAAGAAATGCTTAAGAATATTAAAAAAACTAAAATCGGCAAAATATCTAAACCTTTTAAAAGCAATAACCAATGGATAATATTTAGAGTTGATGGGTTTATTAGCAAATATAATTTTGATGAAGAAACGAGAAAAAAACTTATTGATGATGTATCTAATGAGCTATTTCAGATAGTATTTAATAATTGGCTTGAACAAAATAAAAATAAAATAGTAGTTATTAGAGAAAATAATTAAAATGAGATTAGATAAATTTTTAAAAGTAACAAACTTAATAAAACGGCGAACAGTAGCAAACGAAGCAGCTGATGAAGGGTTTATTTACGTAAATGGCAATAAAGCAAAACCATCTTTACAACTAAAAGTTGGTGATATTATAGAAATTGATATGTGGAATTACTATAAAAAAATTGAAGTAATTAATATTGTTTCAAAAGGGTCTATACCTAAAAATGATATAGATAAATATATAAAAGTTATAGAATATAAAACTAAAGAATACGATTTTTAACATACGGAGTAAATAATGGGATTTTTTAGCTTTTTAAAGGGTAATAAATCTTCTCAAGATGATTTAAATAAAGGAATGTCAAAAACTTCAAATAAATTTACTAACGGGCTTGCACGAATTTTTTTAGGCAAAAAAAAGATAGACGATGATTTATTAGAAGAATTGGAAGAAGTATTAATAACTGCAGATATTGGTCCAGTTGCCACAATGGAAATAATAGAGCAAGTTAGAGATGAAGCAAGTAGAGGCGTTTTAAAAGATATAGAAAAATTAAGTGAAGCAATAAAAAATAAAATTATAGAAATGTTATCATCTGTTAAAACTGATACTGAAATTGAGGCAAAACCTTTCGTTATTTTAGTCGTAGGCGTTAATGGTGTTGGCAAAACTACAAGCATTGCAAAATTGTCTAATTTATACAAAAATAATGGCAAAAATGTAATGCTTGCTGCAGGTGATACTTTTAGAGCAGCAGCAACAGAGCAGCTTTCTATTTGGGCAGAAAGGTTAAATATCCCTATAGTTAAGCAACCAGACGGTAGCGACCCTGCAGCAGTAATTCATGATAGTGCTACTTCTGCAAAAGCAAAAAATATAGATATTTTGATTGCAGATACAGCAGGCAGACTTCATACTAAAACTAACTTAATGCAAGAGCTAATAAAAATTGAAAAAGTTGTATCAAAAGAGATAGAAAATGCACCTCACGAAAAACTTCTTGTGTTAGATGCAACTGGTGGACAAAATGCCTTAAGTCAAGCAAAGGCTTTTAAAGATGCCATTGGCATTACAGGTCTTATTTTAACTAAACTTGATGGCACTGCTAAAGGTGGCGTCGTCATTAGGATAGTAAATGAGCTAAAAATACCAGTAAAATATATAGGCTTTGGAGAGGCTATAGACGATTTACGCCCCTTTGACCCAGTATCTTTTACTGAAGCACTTTTTGCTACTGACGATAATAATGGTTAAAATTTATGAAATTTACATTAAAAGAAATAGATAATATTGATAAACATTCTTTTAACTGGCAATATTTACGAAAAGAAATGCCTACTCCACCAGTAGCAATAAATATTAATAATATTAACTATCAAATCTCTAATTTTGCTTCTATATCAAATAAATATCTTTTTGTAGAAGTAGATGATTTTTTTAGTGCTTTAGAGATATCAATATCTTTATACGATAATATCAACTATATTGAATTATCAAATATTATTAATATTACAGAGAAATTTAATATTGATTTTAATGAAATAAGTATTTTTCAAGAAAAAAACCTTAAAAATAACAAAAATATAGAAATAATAAAAAATATATATACTCTTCCAGAGGATATAAAAAAGTATATAGTTAAAAAAGATGTTCCATTAAAAATTATATCAATAATTTTATCTTTTAATGAATTTAATATATCTTTTATTAAAGATAGATTAATATTAGATAAAGAACCGTCTCTTAACGATTTTATTAATTTCGTTAATAATGTAGCTGATTTTAAAAATGAAGTTGAAAATATTTCTTATTATAAAGGTTTCTCTTTTCCAGAAAAAATTAGCCCTATTAGAAGAGAGTTTGACACTATTATAAAAGAAATAAACAAAAAAATATCACCGATTAAATTAATAAATAGCGATAATTTTGAAAAAGGTAGTATAGATTTTCTATTTTCATCATCAAATCTAAAGGATTTTGAAAAATCTATAGAAATATTAAAAAATAATGTTAATGAAATAAATATACTGTTTCAGAAGATGAAAGATAATGATATATGTTGAAAAAAGTGCATTAAATTTGCCTCTTACTAAATTTTTAGAAAAAGAAAATGTTAATTTAAAAGAAATTGATGATAACTTTTTAGTAGAAGATAAAAAATCAAATATAGTTATTACTCATAAAAAAGATAATTTCTTGCACCCTTGCCCTGCTACAAATATTTATAGATGTTGCAATTATCACGTTATAGATATTATGCAAGGTTGTCCTTTTGACTGTTCTTATTGTATTTTGCAATACTATTTACCACATAAACACATTAGAGTATCTGCAGATATAGATAAAGTTGTTGATGATATTTTATGTGGAGTAAAAAATAAGAGACAAAGAATAGGCACTGGCGAATTAGCCGATAGCCTTGCATTAGATAATATTATCCCTATATCAAAATTATTAACACCTATTGCAAATAGTAATGATAATATTCAGTTAGAATTTAAAACTAAATCTGATAACGTATCAAATTTATTAAATCTTAATCCTAAAAATATAGTCGTATCTTGGAGCTTGAACCCTGCAAAGATTATAAATCAAGAAGAACCTTTTACGGCATCTTTAGAAAGGAGGTTAAAGGCAGCCTCTGACTGTGCAAAATATGGATATAAAGTTGCCTTTCATTTTGACCCGTTAATTTGGGTAGAAGATTTTGAAAACTTATATGGAGAATTAATTAACCAATTAACTTCTACTATAGATGAAAATTTAGTTGAATTTATTAGTGTATCAACTTTTCGTTGTCCTAATGAGTTGCTTGATAATATACGTAAAAGAAAAAAACCGTCAATATTGTTAAAAGGTGATTATATTAGAGGTTTAGACGGAAAAGTCCGTTATTATAAAGCGTTGCGTAGCAAAATGCTTAAGTTTACTGTGTCAAATATTAGAAAAAACTGGACGAAACCATTTATATATTTCTGTATGGAACACGATTCTTTATGGAAAAATATTTTAGGATACGACCCATTGGCAAGAGAAGAATTTGAAAAATTGTTTCCTCATTATAATTGTCAAAGTAGTTAGAAAATAAATTTTTCAATATTTTTGCATAATCTAATGCCAGCAATACCAAAAAAACCACAATCTTTTAATGATTTATAATTTTCTTCATTAATACCACCTAAGGCATATATATTTTTATAATTTATATTAATTAACCCTAATGGCTTAAAGTTTGATGGTTTATTAAGAGTAAAAATAGGGCTTAATGTTTTATAATGGCTTTTAATATTTTTACATTCATCTAAAGAATGGGCAGAGTAACCTATAATCAAATCTTTATATTCTTCAAAAATTTCAGCACTATAAGTATTTCTATTTAGGTGAACACCATTAAAATTAACTTTCATAGCAATATCTGGATAACTGCTTAGTATTAATGTAGAATTTGGCAAATTTTTACGCAACATACTGCAATTTTCAATAATTTTGCTTTGTTGCAGATTTTTTACTCTATACCATATCATAGATGCAACTGGAGCAATTTTTTTTGCAACATCTATTAATTCATTTTTATATACTTCATTATCTAATATAGCTAAAATATTCATATTTATTAATAACTTATTCTAATATACGCTACTCTTTATTGACAATATTATATTATTTGAGATAAATATATTATGCAATAATATTCTGGATTTTATAGTGTATTTTAAGATAGTATTTTTCATAACTTTATTGTTTTTTTCTATTTCAACTGTTTCTTATGGTCAAGATATAACTTTTTCTAATGCTTTATCAATTTTATATAAAAGCAATGAAAATATAAAGATTTCAGAAGAAAATATTAATAAAAAGAAATACAATTTATATATTGCAAGAGGGTTGTATTCACCTACAATATCATTAAATGCCGGCTATATTCATTTTGGAGACGATATTAGTATGGACGTTGATTTAAACCCGTTAAAAACATCTTTATCTCCACTTGCTGCGTTAAATCCGGCAATAGCTGCTGGGTTTCCCTCATCTATGAACCAAATATTACAAGATAAAGATACTTTTTTATTGGGAGCTTCAGCAATATGGCCTATTTTTACTGGTGGTCAAATTTATTCTGCAAATAAAGCTGCAGCTTACGAAAAAGATATTGCAACGTATAATCTTACTTCTACAAAATCTAAATTGCTTTCTCAATTAGCATCTCTTTATTTTGGTTTACGTTTATCAGAAAACATTGTTGAAATAAAAAAAGAAGTATATGAAACGATGCTTGACCATTACAATAAAGCTCTCAAAATGGAAAAAGCTGGCGTATTAGCAAAAGTAGAAAGAATGCATGCAGAAGTTGCCTTATCTAATGCAGAACGAGATTATAAAAAATCCATAAGAGATGCAGAAATTGCAAAAACGGCATTAAAATCTATTTTAAATATTGATACAGATATTAAAACAACTACAAGTTTATTTATTATTTCTGAAGAATATATAGAACCATTATCTTTTTTTCAAGAGCAAGCGTTATCGTTAAATAGTGATATAAAACAACTTGAAGTAGGCACATCGTTAGCTAAAGTTGGAGTAACAAATCATCTATCATCAGCTTTTCCAAAAGTTTTTTTGTTTAGTAATGCAAATATATATGGGTATAATAAGTCTAGTTTATTACCAGATTGGTTAGTTGGTGTAGGCGTTACTTACGATATTTTTAATGGTTTCCAAAGATTAAACAAAGTTCGTTCTGCAAAAACTTCAGAAAAAATAATTAATTATAAAAAGCAACGAGCAGAAAAAGACGTAAAGACTTTAATAGAAAAACAGTATATTACCTTGCAAAATGCACGAGAAGATTATAATGCTATTCAATCATCTATATCTTTTACGCAAGAATACTTAAATGCACGCAGAAAAGCATTTGCTCAAGGTATGGCTACTTCTTTAGACGTTGTTGATGCAGAGCTTGCTTTATCTAGTGCAAAAATTTCTGCAATAATATCTGCTTACCAATTTGATGTAGCATTAGCACAACTTCTTGATACTGCTGGAATATATGAGTTGTTTGAAGTGTATCGTTTAAAAGCATCTGTGGAGTTATAGTTATGAAATATTTTTTATATTCTATAATATTTTCTATAATTGGAATAATTATTGGTGGTTCAATTTGGTTCGTATCAAAACCTATTCCTATTTCCTTGCAAGGGGAAGTTGTTGCAAGACAAATTGTAGTATCTCCACGAATAATTGGCAAATTAGAAGCAATGTATGTTGAGGAAGGCGAGCAAGTTAAAAAAGGTCAAGTTTTAGCAAAAATTGATGCTCCGTCTATTAATGCAAAAGCGTATCAAGCTGAAGCAGCCCTTAAAGCAGCAGATGCACAAAAAGACAAAGTTTTTGCAGGAGCAAGACACGAAGAAATTTATGCACTACTAAATCAATACGAAAAAGCCCTCGTTGCAGAGGATTTAGCAAAAAAAACTTATCTAAGAGTTAATTCATTATATAAAGACGGTGTTATAGCAGCCCAACAAAATGATGAGGCATATACGAAATGGCAGGCTTCATTAAACGATGTAAAGTCGGCAAAAGCAAAATACGAAATAGCAAAAAAAGGAGCAAGGATTGAAGATAAAAATGCTGCCGTTGCTATGACAGAAAAAGCAACTGGAGCCGTTAGAGAAGTTCAAAGTTTTCTTGATGATACAATTTTAACTTCACCTATTGATGGCGAAATTATGAATATTGTTGCAGAAACTGGAGAGCTTGTAACTGCTGGATTTCCAGTAATAACTTTAGTTGATATGAATGATATTTGGATTACTTTTAATATTAGAGAAGATTTGCTTAAAAATATAAACATAGGCACAATTATAAATGTTATGATGCCAGCTATATCAGATAGTGAAGTTTTTCCAGTTGAAGTTAGATATATTTCTAAAGTTGGCGATTTTGCTGTGTGGAGTGCTACAAAAACGAGTGGTCAATTTGACTTAAAAACTTTTGAAGTAAAAGCGTATCCAGTAAATAAAATAAATGGACTTCGTTCTGGTATGACTGCCGTATTTTACTTAAATAAATAAGTTAGTATGAAACTATTAAAATTATTTAGATACATAATCTTACGAGAATTAGATTTTTTAATACATATTCGTAAAAAACTTTTATTATTTTCGCTTTTTTTCCCTATATTTTCTTTTATATTACTTTATTCTATATTTTATAAACCAGTAATAAGAGATATACCTATTGCTATTATTGATAATGATAAATCAATATTATCCCAAGAGTTAATATCAAATCTTGATGCTAACCAAGATTTAAAAGTTGCTTATAAAATAAGTAATTACGATGAAGCATTATCACTTGTTTCCAATTTGTCTATTTACGCTTTCGTGATAATACCAGATGGATTTGCAAAAAAAGTTTTAAGTAGCACTGGTGCCTCTATTCCTTATTATTATAATGCTCAATTAGTGTTAGTCGGCAATTTAGCTAATAAAGGCATAATTACTACTATTCAAGGATTTTCTTCAAAATATAATAAAGTTTATGAAGAACATCACGGTGTGCCATATTATGCTTCTAGTGCAAGGACAGAACCTATCATATTTAATCATCAAGTATTATTTAATCCAACTTTAAGTTATCAATTTATTATGTTACTTGGACTTTTTCCTGCCATGCTTCAGCTTTTTATTACTGGAACATTTTTATATAGTTACGGTTTTGAATTAATATCCTCAAGGGCAAAGAATTTATTAAATTACGTTAAATCATCGCCTTTTACTGTAGTTATTGGTAAAGGGTTTCCATATTTTATAATATATTCTTTTAATAGTTTATTAATGCTTTATTTTTTATTTTTTTATATTGGCATAAATATAGAAGGTTCAAGGTTTGTTATACTATTTTCTACATTTTTATATTTACTTGCATCTTCGTCTATTAGTTTAATTTTAATATCTTTTGGATTTGGTAGTTTAAGAATGGCTTTAAGTATAATGGCAGTATATGCTGCTCCTGCTTTTGCTTATGCTGGAGTTACTTATCCCTCATTAGGTTTGCCAAAATTAGCTCGTTTATGGTCAGAATTTTTGCCTATTACCCATTACCATAGAGTTTTAATAAACGAAAGTATTAGGGGAGCAAATTATAATTATTCAGTAAATGATTTACTATATCTTTTGATATTTTTTCTTGTAACATTTTTTATTGGCACACTTTCTTATAGATTTTTTGCTACTAACGAAAAATTTTGGGGCAAATTATGACAAATATATTTCGTGTATTTTTCTATGAATATAAAAAAATATTTAGAGATGCTGGTGCTATATTAATACTGCTTCTTGCTCCAATTTTTTATTCATTATTTTATCCTTATCCTTATTCTAATGAAGTTATAAAGAAAGTGCCAGTTGCAGTTATAGATGAAGATAAATCTGATTTAAGTAAAAAAATTATTCGTTTTTTAAATTCTACAGAATATATTTCTACTACTACAGAATATCCTTCTATTAGCAGTGCAAAAGAGGCATTTTTTGATAGAAAAATATTTGGTATAATATATATTCCAAATAGTTTTTATAAAGATGTAGTTAAAGGATTTAGCCCAAAAATAACTCTATTTGCCGATGGCTCTTATATGCTTTTTTATTCAGAAACTTTTTCTACAACGATGAAAGTAGTTCTTACTGTTTCTGCTGGTGTTAAAATTCAAAGAATGAATATGCAAGGCATACCAACTATTGATGCTTTAAAAATTCAATCTTCTGTTTCTGCTATCCAAAACCAACTATATAGCCATATTTCTGGATATGGAGTATTTGTAGTAACTGGAGTATTTGCATTAATCGTGCAACAAATAATTTTAGTTGCTATGGTGCTTGTTCAAGGCACCGATTATAGAAGAAAAACTACATTTATTAAAAATTCGTCATTAATAGATAACTTTATTGGCAAATCATTGGCGTATTTATCTTTTTTCTATATAATTGCTTTTTATTTTTTTGAAATTAGTATCAACTTCTTTTCTATCCCTTCTTATGAAGAAAAGTGGCAATTAATTATATTTTTAATCCCTTATAGCTTATCTACGGTATTTTTAGGTTTATCTTTAAGTTATTTTGCAAGGGAGAGAGAAGGGAGCGTTTTTTTTATAATTATGACTTCAATACCATTATTATTTATGGCTGGTTTTGCATGGCCAGTATGGGAAATGCCTTATTGGGTGCAGGCTTTAAGGCTATTGATACCGTCAAGTTCTGGAATTTTAGGAGTTGTTGAAGTTCGCCAACTTGGAGCATTAGTCCATAATATTCTTTTTGAATATATTAATTTATGGGTATTAACTATCGTATATATGATATTATCATTATTAGCATTAAATTATAGAATGAATAAAGAAAGGTATTAAAAAGGGCTACTTCTTTTTGATACAATATGGGGTTTCTTCTTTTTTTCGTTATTTTTTTTCGTTTTAGTATTAATATTTATCTTACTTTCAGGATAATAAGTTTTAAGCAATTCTTTAGCACGACGAACTGTGTCTGGATAATCTGTTTGCATTTTTTCTGCCATTACAATAAATTCTAAGGCTTCTTTTTCTAACCCAGCTAAAATTATAGTTCTTGCTTTATTTGTTCTTGTTATAATAGCTTTTTGGGTATATTGCTCTGTAACAATATCAAGCATTGAAGAGCCAGTATATCCATTTTTAAAATATTCAAAATATTTTACAAAAAAACATTTGCCAATTTTATTAAATTTTGCCTCAAAATCCATACAAAACCTTATAACCAATGTATTTTCTTACTTATAATATATATTTTTATTATTTACAAGTTTTTATCGGCACTTAATTACCTTAAATTATAACAGTAAATGTAACAGATTATGAGAAAAATTTTTAAATTTTTATAAATAATAAAAACTTATTTCACTAATAAAAATTGCAATCTTTAATTTTTTTACTGGATTACTTCGTCCCTTTGCTCCTCGTAA
>JAZSQT010000098.1:0-1787 GCA_045538075.1 Mucispirillaceae bacterium | reverse complement strand
ACAGAACGACATGGCTACGATCCGACTTACCTTAAAATTTAATATACATTTATTATATGGCTTTTTTTAAAGTTTAATTTTGGCTTATTAATTTCAGGAGAGGATTTTTTATGGAAGAATACGGAACCGTAAAAAAAGTTGGTCTTGTTTTAGGTCCAGCACTATTTTTATTGTTGCTTTTAATGACTCCACCAGAGGGAATGAAACCAGAAGCAATGAGAGTTGCAGCAGTTACTGTTTTGATGGCTGTATGGTGGATTACTGAAGCAGTGCCAATACCAGCAGCATCTTTATTGCCAATCATTTTATATCCAGCTTTAGGTGTTATGAAGTCTGGTGCTGCAACTGCACCTTATGCAAATCCTACGATTTATCTTTTTATAGGTGGTTTTTTCGTTGCTGTTGCTATGGAAAAATGGAATTTGCATAAACGTATAGCTCTTTATACAATAAAATTTGTTGGAGCTAGCCCATCTCTTATGACTTTAGGTTTTATGTTATCTACTGGTTTTATGTCTATGTGGGTTTCTAACACTGCTTGTGCTATGATGATGGTTCCTATTGGTTTAGCTGTTGTTTCTCAAGTTACAGGTAAAACTTCTGCCGATATTTTATCTGGATCTACAGGTAAATTTGAAATGAATTTTGCAAAAGGTCTTATGTTGGGTATTGCCTATGCAGCTTCATTAGGTGGTATTGCTACAATTATTGGAACACCTCCAAATACTATTATGGTTGGTATGATGGATAGTATGTATGGAGTTAAAATATCTTTTGCTCAATGGTTAATTTTTGGCGTGCCAATGGCATTTCTTATGCTTTTTCTTACATGGTTACTCCTTACTAAACTTCTCTTTAAAACGGGAGATTTAAAATTGGCTGAAGGTCGCCACGTTATAGAAGAAGAAATTAAGCATTTAGGTGCTATGAGTAAAGGCGAAAAAATGGTAATGGGTGTTTTCGTATTCGTTGCTGTTGCGTGGATTGCTGGTAGTTTTGTAGATATTGCATATATTGATGATACTACTATAGCTATTTTTGGAACTCTACTTATGTTCTTGTTACCAGTTGATTTTAAAAAAGGTATATTTGTTTTAGATTGGAAAACTGCAGTTAAAATACCTTGGGATATAGTATTGCTTTTTGGTGGTGGTTTTGCTATTGCAAAAGGTTTTGCTCAAACTGGCTTAGCAGATTGGATTTCATCAAGGCTTACTTCTTTAGAGGGAATAGGTTTAATTGGTTTCGTTACTATAGTTACTTTATTAGTTATCTTTTTAACAGAGGTTACATCAAATACGGCAACTGCTACTTTAATGGTGCCTATTATGGGTAGTGCTGCTGTTGCTATGGGAGTTCACCCATTTGCAACAATCATTGCTGCTTGTTTAGCTGCATCTTTTGCTTTTATGTTGCCTTGTGCTACTCCACCTAATGCGATAGTGTTTTCAAGTGGAGCTATTAGAATAGTTGATATGGTAAAAGCTGGAGTATGGCTTAACTTTATCGGCGCAGCTGTAATTGTTAGTTTTGTAGTATATCTTCTTCCTATCTTATGGGGAGTAGATCTTGGTGTAGTGCCTGAATGGGCAATTGGTAAATAGTGCTACACCTTCACACACTTATTGATATAGCCCTGTGTCGCTTTTGGCACAGGGTGATAAAAATTTTTCGTAATCATAAATCTATATTATTATTTCAAATTAAATTATAACAAGAAAAGAAATTATTTTTATTAAATATATAAATTTTTTTACTGGATTACTTCGTCCCTTTGCTCCTCGTAA
>JAZSQT010000009.1:0-8983 GCA_045538075.1 Mucispirillaceae bacterium | reverse complement strand
AACCCCGAGCGTAAGCGAGTTTGCGACCTTATTGAATAAATATATGGAATGCTTTTACTTCTGGAGAAAAAATTGTGTTCTTTAGGAAAGTTGATATTGAAATAACCTTTACACCGAAACAAATATATAAAAATTGAAATTATTTATATAATTTGTGGATTGCCACGACGATTAAAATCGTCTCGCAATGACTTTTAAAAGGTCAATGACGTAAAAACATGTCATTACGAGGAGTGTAACGACGAAGTAATCCAGTAAAAAAATTAATAAATTTAATTATGATAATACCGTTCTACAACTTCTTCACCAGTATCGTAATCTATACCATAAATATCAAGGTATAATAACTTTGGTAAATACGATGTATTTTGAACTACAAGAGATATTTTGCCAAGTTTTGAAAGTTTGCCATTTATAGTAGTTTCTGCATAGGCACACCCATTATCATAATTAACAAATATTTCTCTTTTTACAGATATTATTCTAAAGCCATATTTTTTGTATGGTATAATTTCTCTAACCTTTATTATGCCATAAGCTAATTTTTTCTCAAAAAAGTTTAATTCTTGTCTTTCACCATTTTTTTCAAACATCTGCCAATATACATCTACTGGTTTGTTACGCTTGATTTTTAAATTCTTATCAACATTAACATCGTAATAAACAACATTAGAATTAGTATCTTTTTCTATATAAAACATAGTATTTTTATGGTTATTACCTGGTGGGTCGTAACTTGTTGGGCATTCTGCAAAACTATAAGAAGTTATAATTATAAGAAAGAAAATAGTATATAAAAATTTCATTAAGTCCAAACTCCTTTAAAGATATTTGCGTATTCTTCTGAATATAATCCATTTTGAAAAAGTGGTGGCTCTATATCAATCTCTTTACCTCCACCAAAAACACATTCTACTAAAATTAACTTTGCTTGTTTATCTATATCAGGATAAACAAATCGTAACCTTTTTGGCTCAAAATTATAATTGCGACAAATTGATATAGCATCAACAGACATATCGGCATCGTAAGAAAAACATAATTTGCCACCGTATTTTAAGTTTGATTTAGAAAATTTTAATAATGCCTCTAAATCCATATTGTGAGAAAATCTTGCTCTACTTTCAGTTTCGTTTTTACTGATTTTACCAGTGCCAATTTTTCTATAAGGTGGGTTAGAAATAACTATATCAAAGGGTTTATCTTTTTTATATTCTAATATATCGCAATTGATTGGAGTGATTTTATCCTTTAAATTAGATAAATTAATAGTCTCTTTTAAACAATAAAATATTTCTTCTTGAATTTCTATAGCCACAACATTAGCATTGTAAAATGAAGCTATAAGAGTTGCAATTATTCCACTACCACTACCAACATCAGCAACGAAACTATTAGGCTTAATTCTTGAAAAATAAGATAAAACAATTGAATCAGAACCAAACCTAAAACCACTTTTCTTATCTGGTTGACAAATCTTTATGTTAGGGAAAATAATACTATCAATAGTTGTATTAATCATAAGTTAAAAAATATATCATATATTTAGAATATGCAACATAATAATCGTATTTTGTCTATTAAAATAAAGTCTAATAAATATTGCAAGGATAAGAAATTATTTAATACATTTTCAATACTACTTTTTACTGGATTACTTTCTCGTTATACTCCACGTAATGACTGACTTAATCATCGTTAACCTTTATAATTAGTTACAATTATTTTTTGATTTTACATGATAAAATACATAGACATCTTTTTTACTGATTGATTTATTTATTAAAAAGTGTTATTTTAATAAGTTATAAATAACTTAAAATAAATAATTTCGGAGCAGAAAAAACTCGTGAGTGGCAAAATTATCACTATCGCTAATCAAAAAGGTGGCGTTGGAAAAACTACTACATCTGTCAATTTAAGTGCGTCTCTTGCTTTAGCAGAGGCAAAAGTATTGCTTATTGATTTTGACCCACAAGGCAATGCTTCAAGTGGTTTAGGTTTTCATCAAGATAATATTAGTAGCGACATATACGATGTTCTTACTAAAAATGTTCCAATATCAGACGTTATATTGCAGACTGAAATTGACGGTCTTTTTATTGCTCCTGCTAAAATTGATTTAAGTGCAGCTGAAGTTGAGCTTATTCACGAGTTATCAAGAGAAAGAAAACTTGAAAAAGCTATTAAAGATATTCAAGATGATTACGATTTTATCATTATAGATTGTCCTCCCTCTCTTGGACTACTTACAGTCAATGCTTTAACTGCTGCAAATTCTGTTTTAATTCCATTACAGTGTGAATATTATGCTTTAGAAGGTTTAAGCCAATTATTAAATACTATAGAATTGATTAAAGAAAGCCTTAATCCAAACCTTGAAATTGAAGGCATACTTCTTACAATGTATGACCAAAGAAACAACTTATCTAGGGAAGTTTTAAATCAGATAAAAGAGCATTTTCCAGATAAAACTTTTTCGTCAGTTATTCCAAGGGCAGTTGCATTAAGCGAAGCACCAAGTTACGGCAAACCAATAATATTGTATCAAGCAAGATCTAAAGGGTCTGAATGTTATATAGACCTTGCAAAAGAAATTTTAAATCAAAAGGTTCAAGTAATATGAAAAAACAATCTTTAGGTCGTGGTTTAGAATCCCTTATTCCAAAAAGCAATAATGGCATATCTACTAACCAAAAAGGTTTTTTAGAGATTAATATTACAGACATTATACCTAATGACAATCAGCCAAGAACAGTTTTTGACGAAGAATTACTCCAAGAATTATCAGATTCAATTAAAGAAAAAGGCGTTATTCAACCTATTATTGTTACAAAGTTAAATGACGGCAAATATATGATTATTGAGGGAGAAAGACGTTGGCGAGCAAGTGGGCTTGCAGGCAAAAAAAGTATTCCAGCAGTTTTAAGAGATGCTAATAATCCTAAAGAACGTCTTGAGCTTGCCCTTATCACTAATGCTCAAAGGCAAGATTTAAACCCAGTAGAGTTGGCAAAAGCATACGCAAAATTAATAGAAGAACATAATTATACTCAAGAAGATGTTAGTTATATTATGGGTCGCAGTAGATCTGCTGTTGCCAATAGGTTGAGACTTCTTAATTTGCCAGAACCAGCCTTAATTGCCATAGAAGATAACGATATTTCAGAGGGACATGCAAGAGCGTTGCTTTCTTTAAATGATAAAGACAAGATATTATCTATGCTTACACAAATTATAGACAAGTCTTTATCTGTTAGAGAAACTGAAAATGCCGTAAAAAAAGCTAATACAGTAAAAAAGGAAAAAATTGAATATACTCCAAAAGCACATATATTAGAAATTCAATCAGAAATTGAAAATTATTTTAAAGTAAAAGTTAATATTAAAGAAAAATTAAAAGGTGGCATTATTGAAATCAAATACGATAATGATGATAGCCTTGATAGTATTATAAAAAAAATCAGAGGAGAATTATGTTAAAAGTTACAAAAGAAACTGGTGGTGGTATAGACGCATTTCTCGGTCAAAATACATCTTTTAATGGCACATTAGTTTTTGACGGCGTAGTGCGTATAGACGGTAATTTTGAAGGAAATGTTAAAACAAATGATACTTTAGTTATTGCTGAATCTGGAAAGGTAAAAGCAGAAATAGAAGCTGGTATTGTAAAAATTTCTGGCACATTTGACGGTGTAATTAATGCAAAAAACAAAGTTGAGCTTTTTAAACCAGCTTTTATTACTGGCACATTAAGAACACCTGTTATTAAAATGGAAGAAGGTGTTATTTTTAATGGTAACACAGAGATGACACAAGGCAGTCGCAACACTTTGCCTAAAAAAGATGTAGAATAAATTTTAGGAGAAAAATATGAAACGTAAGCCTTTTATTGCTGGAAACTGGAAAATGAACTTAGATGCCGTTACTGGTGTCAAACTTGTTGATGACCTTAGTAGTGCAAATATTGATTATGCTTCAAGAGATGTTCTTGTGGCACCATCTTTTACTACTATATACCCAGTAGCTGAAGCTACAAAAAAGAATAATAGCAAGATATTAGTAGCAGCACAAAATATGTATTTTGAAGAAAGTGGTGCTTTTACTGGTGAAGTATCATCATCTATGATTAAATCAAGTGGTGCATCTTGGGTTATATTAGGGCATTCAGAACGAAGAGCAATATTTGGCGAAAGTGATGCTGATATTAATAAAAAGGTTAAAAAAGCACTTGCAGATGGGCTTTCTGTTATCCTTTGTGTTGGTGAAACTCTTTGGGAAAGAGAAGCAGGAGCAGAAGTTGAAACAGTATTAGCTCAAACTGGAAAAGGTCTTGAAGGTGTTTCTGATTTAAGTAATGTTGTAATTGCTTACGAGCCAGTATGGGCTATAGGCACTGGCAAAACTGCATCAAGTAACGATGCTGAAGCTATGCACAAAGCTATTAGACAATATATTGGTAAAATCAGAAATAATGACGTAGCAGAAAAAGTGCGTATTTTATATGGTGGTAGTGTTAAGCCAGATAATGCTAAAGAACTTCTAAATATGGAAAATATTGACGGTGCATTAGTTGGTGGAGCTAGCCTTAAAGCAGAACAATTTCTTGATATAATAAATTTTGATAAGTAGAGGTTTTGATGTACACCGTTATTTTAGCACTTCATATTTTTGTTTGTTTTCTGCTAATTATTGCTGTTTTAATCCAAAATAGTAAAGGGTCTGATTTAGGTGCAGCATTAGGTGGTGGCAGTGGCGAGATGTTTGGACCTAAAGCCCCAGCAAATATTATGAATAAAATTACTACTGTTATTGCTGCTTGTTTTTTAGTTTTATCACTTATTTTAGCTGTTTTATCTAGTAGTGGTCAAAAAAGTATTATGAGAAATGTTAATGTTTTGTCAGAAGATACTCCTGCTAAAACAATAGACGTAAACGAAACTACAGAAAAAGTTTCAGATACTATTACAGACACTATCAAAGATGCAGTTAATAAAATGGAAGCACCATTAGGTATAGATAAACAACCAGAAAAAAATAACAGGTAGTTTTAAGGAAACATTTAGTGTTAATTAAAAATATTGTTATAATTTTATTTGCCACTACTTTTATGTTTAGTTGTAAAGGTAGTGGCAAAAATAAGAATAGTGAAGAAGTTCTTCAAAAAGAGATTACAAAAGAAGAAACAGTAAAAAAAGAAGTTGATTTGTCTATATATGGCGATGCGTTGTCATCAAGTTCAATAGCAGAGCCTATTAATCTTATTCCAGCTATATCATCTGATTCTGCATCTCATCAAGTTGCAGGTTATATTTATAATGGGCTTGTTAAATACGATAAAGACCTTAATTTAACTGGTGATTTAGCTTCAAAATGGGAAATATCAAAAGATAATAAATCTATTACTTTCTATCTAAAAAAAGGTGTTAAATGGCATGATGGAGTAGAATTTACTGCAGAAGATGTCAAGTTTACATATGAATTTATGATTTCTGACGATACGCCAACTTCTTATGACGGTGATTTTAGAAAGATTAAAGATTTTCAAGTGATAGATGATTATACAGTAAAAGTTACTTACGATAAACCTTATGCTCCAGCATTAAATAGTTGGGGTATGTGGATTATGCCAAGTCATTTATTAAAGAATACTTCAGCAACGAAGTCAACTTTACAGAGAAAACCAATAGGCACAGGTCCTTATATCCTTGATGAGTGGGATACTGGCAAATCTATTACATTAAAAGCCTTTGACGATTATTTTGAGGGAAAGCCTAAAATAGAGAGAATTATTTTTCGTATAATTCCAGACCAAGCTACACAATTTATGGAACTTTTAAATGGTTCTATAGATATAATGGGCTTAAACCCTATGCAAGCAGCAAAACAAACATCAAATTCACGTTATATTAACCAATACAATACTTATTCTTATTTAGATAGTGCATATACTTACGTTGGATATAATTTAAGAAAAGCTCCTTTTGATGATGTTTTAGTTAGACGTGCTTTAAGCTATGCAACACCAAAAGAAGATATAGTTAATGGTATAATTTTTGGTAAAGGTCAAGTAGCAACTGGGCCATATAAACCAAATACTTATTGGTATAATCCAAATGTAGAAAGATACGACTATAATATAGAAAAAGCTAAAAGTCTTTTAGCACAAGCAGGTTATAAAGATAGCAATAATGACGGCATTTTAGAAAAAAATGGAAAAAAACTTCAATTTGATTTAATAACAAATCAAGGCAATACTACAAGAAGTCAAATTGCAGAAATATTGCAACGAAGCTGGGCAGAAATTGGAGTAAAAGTAAATATCCGTATTCTTGAATGGGCTACATTTATTAACGAATATATAAATAAGGGCAACTTTGACGCAATCGTAATGGGTTGGAATATTGTCCAAGACCCAGATATTTTTGATGTGTGGAGTTCATCTCGTTGTGGTGGCAATGGGCTAAATTTTATCTGTTATAAAAACGAAGAAGTAGATAGGCTATTGGAAGTAGGGCAAAGCACATACGATAACGCAGAACGCAAAAAAGCATACGATAAAATTCAAGAAATTTTAGCAGAAGATGCACCATATACTTTTTTATACGTTCCAGATAGTAATACTGCCTTAAGCAAACGTTTTAGAAATATAAATCCGGCTCCTGCAGGTATTAGCTACAATTTTATAGATTGGTATGTGCCAAAAGAAGAACAAAAATATTATTTTGTTGTTGAATAGAGTAAAATAGAAAGGGGACGTTGTATTTTATGATTAAATATATTTTAAAACGACTTCTTTCTATGATACCCTTATTAATAGGGATTACAATAATATGTTTTTTCGTAATTAATCTTGCTCCAGGTAACGCTGCCGATATGCGAGTTTCTATGAACCCTAAGTATTCAGAAACGGCAAGAGAAAAATTTGAAAAAATGTATGGTCTTGATAAGCCAATTTATGAACAATATTTTATATGGCTTTCAAAATTTATTCGCTTTGATTTTGGTGAATCTTTTGCAACAGACGGCAAAAAGGTTACAGAAAAAATAGGAGAACGGTTACCTATAACTATTGGTTTAAATGTTATAAGTATGCTCTTTATTTTTATAATAGCTTTACCATTAGGGATAGCCTCTGCCTATTGGCAAAATAGTTTTTTTGATAGGGCATCAACTATATTTGTTTTTATTGGCTTTGCTGTGCCTACTTTTTGGTTAGCATTGATTTGTATGTATTTTTTTGGAGTTCAATTAGGACTTTTACCAATATCTGGTTTAACTTCATATAATTACGATTCTTTATCGCCTTTAGGTAAATTATTAGATTTAACGAAACATCTTATTTTACCAGTATCAATATCTGTTTTTGGTTCCCTTGCAGGTATATCAAGGTTTGCAAGAAGTAGCACATTAGAAGTAATGGGAGAAGAATATATCACAGCTGCAAGGGCAAGAGGAGTGCCAGAAAAAACAGTTCTTTTTAAACACGCTTTAAGAAATTCGTTACTACCAGTAATTACAATTTTAGGGTTATCTATACCAGGGCTTATTGGCTCAAGTGTTATATTTGAATCAGTTTTTAGTATTCCTGGCATGGGGCAACTTTTTTATATGTCTGTTATGATGAGAGATTACCCTACAATTATGGGCATATTAGTTATTGGTGCGTTGCTTACATTGATAGGCAATTTTATTGCAGATATTGCTTACGCATTTATAGACCCAAGGATACGTTACAGTGCTAAATAAAATATACAAAAATATAAATAAAAATTTAATTTTATACTTAGGGCTAATAATAGTAATTTTCTTTATTTTTTTAGCTATATTTGCTCCATTTATTACGAGTTATGAACCAGACGAAATAAATATGACTGAAATTTTTTTACCACCGTCAGAAAAACATCTTTTTGGAACAGATGAACTTGGTAGAGACGTTTTTACTCGTGTAGTATATGGGTCAAGAATATCATTATTTGTTGGTATAGTTGCAGTAGGAATATCAATTATCATAGGTGTAATATTAGGGTTAATTTCTGGATATTTTGGAGGCATTATAGATAGTATAATTATGCGTTTTACTGATGTAATGTTGTGTTTTCCGTCATTTTTTCTTATTTTAGCTGTTATTGCTTTCTTAAATCCGTCAATTATAAATGTAATGGTAATAATCGGTTTAACTGGGTGGATGGGTGTTGCTCGTCTTGTTAGGGCAGAAACCATGAGTGTAAAAACAAGAGAATATATAATTGCTGCAAAACTATCTGGTTTAAATCATTCAAAAATATTATTTAAACATATAATGCCAAATGTATTGGCACCAGTATTTGTAACTGCAACTTTAGGTATGGCTGGAGCAATCTTGACAGAATCATCATTAAGTTTTTTAGGTTTAGGTGTTCAACCACCTACAGCATCTTGGGGCAATATATTAACTGCTGGAAAAGATAATATTATGTTTGCATGGTGGTTATCACTATTTCCTGGTGTTGCTATATTAGTAACGGCATTAGGGTATAATATGTTAGGTGAAGGGTTAAGAGATTTTCTTGATCCAAAGAATTAGTGATTTTTTGCTATTATTTTAAATTATATAATTTGTTTAGTTGTAAAGATTATTTGATATTTGCTTATTATTAAATAACGCAATTTCACTACTATATTTTTTACTGGATTACTTCGTCGTTTCACTCCTCGTAATGACCGTATAAAAGTCATTGCGAGAAAAACGCCAGTTTTTCGTGGCAATCCATAAATCATATAAACAATTTCTATTTTTATATACTTGTTTCGGTGTAAAGGTTATTTCAATATCAACTTCCCTAAAGAACACAATTTTTTCTCCAGAAGTAAAAGCATTCCATATATTCATTAAATTAGCTCACAAACTCACTTCGTTCGGGGACAAGCCCAGAGTTCGCTAAATACATTTAATGAATATATGTCATTACTTCTGAGTTCAAAAATTGTATTCTTTATGTAT
>JAZSQT010000001.1:0-2086 GCA_045538075.1 Mucispirillaceae bacterium | reverse complement strand
TAATAAATATAATTTAGATAAAAATAATTTTTCTTTAGGTTCGTTTATTTTAATTGCGATATATCCAATAGGATTATTTTCTAAAAATATATTGTAATAAATTAAGTTATTTTTAATTTGATTTAAAATAGCTTCTTTACTTTGAAATTTATTAACCATATATTCAACTTGAGCTTGTCCTATTATTGCAGTATAAAATTCTTCAAATACTTCTTTTGCTAAAACAGATGTAATTAATATTTCGCTATCATTTTCAACTAATTTAAATTCCATTACTGTAACCTAAAAAAATTATTATCAATATTGACTTGATATTACTATCTGCTATTATTTAAAAAAAGTAAATAGATAAGGATAATTTATGATTGAAGCTAAAGAAGCAGTAGATATAGTTTTAAGTAAAATTAATAAATTAAGTATAGAAAGAATTTCTATTTTTGAATCATTAGGCAGAGTAGTAGCAGAAGAAGTAATTTCTCGCAGAACTTTACCAGCAAAAGATACATCTGCAATGGACGGATATGCAATTATTGCTAAAGACACTATAGAAGCCCCTACTAAACTAAAAGTAAAAGGCGTAATTCCTGCTGGCAGTTTTGATGATACATTAACAGTTGAAGAAGGTAGTTGTTATAGAATAATGACTGGAGCTTTCGTTCCAACTGGTGCTAATGCCGTTATTCAACATGAATTAACAGATAATGGCAAAGATGTAGTTACAATAAACCAAACAGTAAAAGAAGGTTTCTGCATTAGAAAAAGTGGCGAAGATATAAATACTAACGATAAAATAAATAGAATTGGAGAAATTATTACTCCATACCATATAGCACGTTTTATTTCTGCAGGTATATTTTTTATATCAGTTTATCGCAAACCTAAAGTAGCTGTTATTTCTACTGGTAGCGAAATTGCAGACCCATCAGAGCAAGATAACCCATTAAAAACTTTTGATTCTAACGGTTCTTTAATTAAATTTATGCTTAAAGAATATGGAGCAGAAGTTTCATATATTGGTGTAATTGATGATAATGAAGAAGATTTACTTAACACTTTTTCATCTTTAAAAGGATACGACATAATAATCACTTCTGCAGGTATTTCTGTAGGTGATTTTGATTTTATGAATATAATATCTGATAAACTTGGCATTAAATACTATTTTGATACAATTAACCAAAAACCAGGAAAACATTTTTCTTTTGGAAAAATGGGTGATACTTTTATTTTTGCTTGTCCAGGAAACCCTGTTAGTGCAATGTTTTGTGTATATTTTTATATTAAACCAGCTATATTAAAAATGATTGGTGTAAAAAATCATACAAATACTCCTATTACTGCAAAACTTGGAGAAGATGTTATTAAGAAAAAAGGTAGAGTTGAGTTTTCAAGGGTTAAATTAGTTATTGAAAATGGCATTATAAAGGCGTATCCATTTAGTAGCCAAGATTCTCATCTTATAGAATCTATGGTTTATGGAAATGCTTTTGCCATGTTTGATAATTCTATGGTAGGAACTCTTAATAAAGATATGGATATAGAAGTTTACGTTTATAACCCAAAAGGAATATTTAACTAATTTATGAATAATTTTTCCTTTGTAATAATGGCTGGTGGTGAGGGAAAACGCTTTGGAAAAGATAAAACTAAAGCATTATTAAATGGCAAAGAATTATTTATTTATTCTGTAGAAAAAGGTATAAAAATGACTGACGATGTAATAATTGTCAGCAGAAATAAAGAAAAGTATAAACCCTTTATAAATAACGTTAAATATATAGAAGATGAATATGAAAACCAGTGTCCTATGGCTGGAATGATTACTGTATCTAATTACGCAAAATACGACAATATTTTTATTATTTCTGCTGATACCCCACTTTTATCTACTGATGTTATAGAAATAATTATTAGTAACTTAAATTCTTACGATGGAGTAATTCCAGTAATAAATGGTAAAAGTTGTAATCTATCAGCAATATATAAAAAAAATACTCTAAAATCTCTTTTACCTTTTTACGAAAAAGGGATATACAAACTTAATATTTCCTTTAAAGATTTCAATATATTATATTTAGACGAAACT
>JAZSQT010000084.1:0-12335 GCA_045538075.1 Mucispirillaceae bacterium | reverse complement strand
ATCAATGTTATATTTTTGTTAAAAATTTGATTTAAATCATTTTTTATTTAAAGAAATTGTATTATATATGTATATATAAATATAATCATAAATGACGGATTTATGGTTATGTTATTTTTCCTTTAGCAACACTTAAAAAGAGGAGGACAAAATGAATTTTCTAAAAATGTGTGTCGTTAATTTTATTGCTATAGCAATATTTGCTACACAGGCTATAGCAGCTGACACGTTGCAAGACGTTATGAAAAAAAGAAATCTTTCAGAAAAAGATGTCATTGCAGCAGCAAAAACTTATCAGCCATCTGGTAGGCGTGATGATTACATTGTATTTTCTTCTGGTGGTCAATCAGGTCAAGTTATAGTATATGGTGTTCCGTCAATGCGTATCTATAAATATATAGCTGTATTTACTCCAGAGCCATGGCAAGGTTACGGATACGATGATGAATCTAAAGCAGTACTTGCTCAAGGTAAAATTAGAGGCAAAGATATTACTTGGGGAGATACTCACCACCCAGCATTTACTGAAAAAAATGGCGAATATACTGGTGATTACCTTTTTATTAATGATAAAGCAAATCCTCGTATTGCCGTAATTAATCTACATGATTTTGAGACAGTTCAAATAGTTACTAATCCTGTTATAAAAAGTGAACACGGTGGAGCTTTTGTTACTCCTAATTCTGAATACGTTATGGAAGCAAGCCAATATGCTGCGCCATTAGATGATAACTATTATCCTATAGAAAACTATGCTGATGTTTTTCGTGGTGCAGTTACTATGTGGAAGTTTGATACGAAAAAAGGACGTATAGATGAAAAAAATTCTTTTACATTAGAACTCCCTCCATATATGCAAGATTTATCTGATGCAGGTAAAGGTATTTCTAATGGTTGGGCTTTTATTAACTCTTTTAATTCAGAGATGTATACTGGTGGTATAGAAAAAGGTTTACCTCCTTTTGAAGCAGGTATGAGCCGTAACGATAACGACTACCTCCATGTTTTTAATTGGAAAATTATTGAAAAATTATCTAAAGATAAAAATAATTACAAAATAATTAATGGTCATAAAGTTATCACAATAGATGCAGCCGTTAAAGCTGGTGCTTTATTTTTGATACCAGAACCAAAATCACCACACGGAGTAGATGTAACTCCAGACGGTAGATATATAGTTGTAGGCGGAAAACTTGATACTCATGCGTCAGTGTATGATTTTGTGAAAATTAAAGCATTGATAGATAAAAAAGACTTTGCAGGCAAAGATCCATACGGAATACCTATACTTGACATGAAAAAAGCTCTTCATGGTCAAGTTGAATTAGGTCTTGGACCTTTACATAGCTCTTTTACAGATGAAGATGGAGTTGTATTTACATCTTTATATGTTGATTCTCAAATAGTAAAATGGGATTACAAAAATTTAAAAGTATTAGATAGAATTAATGTTCATTATAACATTGGTCATCTTGATACTATGGAAGGAAAATCAAGTAAACCAAAAGGTAAATATGCTATTGCATTAGATAAATTATCTATTGATAGATTTAATCCAGTAGGTCCATTGCACCCACAAAACCATCAATTAATTGATATTACTGGACCAAAAATGGAGCTTATCTATGATATGCCATTACCATTAGGTGAACCTCATGATGTAGTATCCATCGCTGCTTCAAAACTTAAACCACAAGCTACTTATGATATGGGAACAAATAGTAGAACTGGCAAACCTCACCCAGCAGCAACATTAGCAGGACAAGAAAGGATAGAGAGAAAAGGCAACAAAGTTACGGTATATGCAACGATGGTTCGTTCTCATATTAATCCAGAGCATATTACAGTAAATAAAGGTGATGAAGTTACAATTCATATAACAAGCCTTGAAAGAGCCCAAGATGAAACTCATGGTTTTGGTATTGATGCTATGAATGTTCATGCTTCTATTGAGCCAGGAAAAACTGTGTCTGTTTCGTTTAAAGCAGATCAAGAAGGTGTATATCCATACTATTGTACTGAATTTTGTTCAGCACTTCACCTTGAAATGATGGGATACCTTTTTGTAAAAGATCCAAATAAAAAATATGAAGATGTTAAAAAAATAACTCTTAAAAAACTTTCAAAAGAACAGCTTGAAGCAGAATACAAAAAAATTATTGCTACAAATAAGGCAACTGATGACGTAATACAATCAGTAGTTAAATTCCTTAAAGAAAAAGGATTTGATAAATATCCAGAAATTAAGGCTCTCGTTACAGATGCATTAAACCAATACAGCAAAATTGATGAAGTTAAGGCAAAAGCTAATGCAGCGTATAAAAAAGGAGATGTTGAGCAAGCTATCCTTTGGGAAAATCAAGTATGGCAATATATGGTTAAAACTGCAGATGTTGGTTTAAGAGCTAAAGCTAATCTCTCTAAAAAACTTGCAAAACCAATGAGCGAAGCAGCAGCAAGAGGTGAAGTAGCATATCTTAAAGGTGGTTGTAATGGTTGCCACGTAATTGGTCAAGTTAGTTCTGGTCCAGATTTAACTGGTGCGTTAGAAAGAACTAACGAAAAATGGGTTTTTGAATTTACTAAAAATCCAGCTTCAAAATTTAATGAACCATACGTAATTGAACTCATTAACTACTTTAATTTAAGAATGCCTAATCAAAATATGAAAGATAACGAAATTAAAGACATTATTGAATATATGAAATGGATTGATGATAACGCTGATATTTTTTAGAGTAGTATTTTAGAAGGGGTTTTATACCCCTTCTATTTTAAAACTATTAGATGAGGTGGTGTTTTATGTCTAAATTAAGTTTTAAAAAATCAGATATATTTGCTATCGTAGCATTTATTCTTACTGTAGTATTTTTTACTTTTCCAATGATTGCTTTTCATGGAGTTCCAGAGAAAATTAAGGCAGGTAATGGTGATAAAGTTTCAGATTTTACTTGTGCTTTATGGAATATCTATCAAACTGGAAGATATATTAGTCCTTATACACCTAAAGGTGCAGAAAGAGATTTGCGTCAAATGATTGAAAGAAAAGGTGAAATAGGTGTTATGAGCACTCCGGTTTGGTTTGTATCCCTTGAAGCACCAAATTATCCCAAAGAAGCATTTCCAGACGGGATACCAGTATATTTTCATCTTGATGGATATTCTGGTGATGTTCATGAAATGAATACTATTAATCATTTTATAGGTATGTATCCTATGGAAGCTGGAGCAAAAATAGAGAGATCAATTTCTCCTTATCTAATGCTTATTATGGCATTACTGTTTGTTTTATTTATCGTATTTAGAAATAAATTTTCTTGGTTACTTCTTGTTCCACCTACAGTATTTCCTTTTGGTTTTTTTGGATTTTATGCAGGTTGGTTATACTGGTATGGGCATAATATGCAAGATTGGGGTATGTTTAAAGTGAAACCTTTTATGCCTACTGCTTTAGGTGATGGTAGAGTTGCTCAATTTACGACACATTCCTATCCTACTATTGGATTTTACATATTATTGATAATTGCAATATTATCTGTATTAGCTATCCTTTCAAGGAGAAAAGAACTTAAATGATATATAAAATAGGCATTTACTTAGCAATATTTTATGTATTTTTATCTAATGCTTTTGCTTCAGAATTACAAAAAGCAATAGATGAAGCACCAGTTGATTCTGTTATTATTTTAAGCGATGGATTATATACTGGTCCTATATCCATAAATAAATCTATTACTTTAAAAGCAAAAGGAAAAAATGCTTTTATAAAAGGAAATGGAAAAGGAAGTGTTATTACAATTACTGCCCATGGAGTATCTATTAAAGGGCTAAATATTTCTAATAGTGGAGAAAGTCATGAACAAATAGATTCTTGTATAGCTGTAAAAGGTGCTGATAATGTGCAAGTATCTGATAATATCATAAGTGATTGCCTTTTTGGAATAAATTTTGAAAGCTCAAATAGAGGTAGAATTGAAAATAATAAAATCACTTCTAAAAACTTTTCTTTAGGTTTAAAGGGTGATGGTATAAGATTATGGTATAGCCATTCTAATAATATTAGAAACAACCATATGGATGCTGTTCGTGATATGGTTTATTGGTATTCGTCTGCCAATAGAATTGAGCATAATGTAATTACAAATTCAAGATATTCAGTTCATTTTATGTATGCTGATAGAAACTTTGTTACAAGCAACACATTCAAAAATAATTCTGTAGGAATTTTCTTAATGTATAGTCATGGAAGCAGAGTTGATAAAAATATTATTAGTAGTGCCACCGGCCCCTTTGGAATTGGAATAGGATTTAAAGAAGTATCTGACTGTATAGTTGAAGATAATATTGTTATGTATAATGCAAGGGGATTTTATTTAGACCAGTCGCCTTATCAACCTAATACAGTTAATAAATTTATCAACAATAATATATTATTTAATACAACAGGTATCCAATTACATGGAACAATATTAGGAAGTGTATTTGAAAATAATTTATTTAAAGGAAATATTGATGCAATTTCTAATGATACACCTGCTTCAAAACTTCATTTAAATAGATGGTTTAGAAATTATTGGGACGAATATGAGGGTTTTGATATGAATGATGACGGCTTTGGTGATACACCTTATGAAAGTTTAGTATTTGCTGATAAAATAATTCAAAGATTACCGTCGTTGAAGTTTTTTTATGCATCTCCAGTTATGAGTTTATTAAATTTTCTTATGAAACTTTTACCTTTTTCAGAGCCAGAAATTCTTGCAGTTGATAATACGCCTCAATTACAAAAAAAGGAGATAAACTTTGTCAAAAAGGATTAATAGAAGAACCTTTGGAAAAGTTGCAATTTTTACTGGTGCTACTGTTACAATGATTGTAGCAGGCAAAGGATTGCAACCTTTTATAACACCAAAAGAAAAATTTTTGCGACTTCCTGGTTCAGTTGAAGAAAATAAATTTTTGGGAATGTGTATAAAATGTGGTCAGTGTGTCCAAGTATGTCCATATCATGCTGTCAAACTACTTGATATTAATAAAGGTGTTGCAATAGGAACACCAGTTATTATCCCAGAAGAAAGAGGTTGTTACCTTTGTGATTTACTTCCATGTGTACTTGCTTGCCCATCAGGAGCATTAAATCATGATATATCTGATGCTACTCAAGTAAATATGGGTAAAGCTAAAGTAATAAATAAAGACGCTTGTTTAGGTATGAAACAAGAATTACTTACAGAAGATATGATAAGTAGGTTAGTATCACACGGAGTAAAGTCTCAAGTAGAAAAAGAATTAGCTGAAAGACTTTTATCTTATATTGGAAAGCCATGCACTATTTGTAAAGATTTCTGTCCATATCCAGATAAAGATGAAGCTATTAGCCTTGAAGAAGGAGAAAAATATAGCCCTATAATCAAAGAAAAATGTGTAGGTTGTGGAGTATGCCAAGAACTTTGCCCATCAAAAGTTCTTAGTATTGAACCAAAATAAAAGGAGGAAATATGCGTTTACTAATAGTTTTATTATGTTTCATTTTTGTTGCTTGTCAAAATGGTAGTGAACAAAAAATAGAAAATAATATTCCAACTGAATCTGGTGAAATTACTATTGTTGCAGGCGAAAAAAACAATAAAGACGACTTAAACCCTTTTATTGATTATAATGTTACTGGCGAATATATGGTTAAATATGCTCCAGATGGAGAAGAAACGCCTACAACAAAAGCAATAGGTGCACATATTGTTGTTAGAAATAATCCATATGAATCAATACATAAATCACTGCTAATGAAGAGATTAAGTAAGCAGTTTATAGTAAAATGTTCTGCATGTCATGATGATTATGGTAATGGTGTAATAGGTCCATCTTTGCTAACAAAAACATCAGATGAAGTTTACGATATGATAATAAAATATAAAACAGATAAAGAAAAAAATGTATTAATGAGAGAATTAGTTTTAAAAATGAGTGATGATGAAATTAGATTTATAGCTGATGATATTGCAAAATTTAATGAAGAATTACACAAGGAGCAGAATAAATGAATAGAAAAATAGTAGGTATAATATCAATTGTTATTGTTATTTTTATTGGTATATTAATGATAAATAGTGAAAGTGATGTAGTTATTGAAGATGTTAATACTAATAATGAAATAGATACGCAACAGAAAAATATACAAACTGAAAATAATGAACCTTTAGACGAACAAGCTAAAGCATTAGAAGATATGAAAAAACAAGTAGGAAAAGTAGGTTTAAGTAAATTGTATATAGTAAAATGCTCTTCATGTCATGGCAAAGACGGAAAAGGACCAGTTGGTCCATCAATAGCAGGAAAAAGTTACGATTATAATATGGAGGCATTGCTAAAATATAAAAACGGCCAAGTAGAAAATACTATGATGAAAGGTCTTCTTGAAAAAACTCCAATTGAAGAACTTGAAATACTTGCAAAGGAAGTATCTTCATTTAAATAAGGATCATAAAATGAAAAGACATAAAATAACTATATTAAGAAGACTTTCTGTAATATGTGTAAGTTTACTATTTATTGTATCTTTTAGAGCTGATATACAGATATTAGAGGGTTGTCTATCTGGTTCAAGATTTATCGGATTTCATCTAATTGACCCATTTATAACTATGCAAGTTGTAGCTACTGGAAATAGTATTCCTGTTAACCTAATTATTGGCACAGTAACTATTATACTTTTATATTTAGTCGTAGGTGGTCGTGCTTTTTGTGGTTGGGTGTGTCCTTATGGGTTATTAAGCGAATTAGGTGAAAAGATACATTTTTATTTAATAAGAAAAAAAATTATAAAAGATGGTAGAGATTTTAAAATCAACAGATATTGGGTTTTAACAATATGGATATTGTTAAGTTTTGTTACTGGAATATTAATTTTTGAGCTATTTAATGTTGTTGGAATTTTAAGTAGATTTTTAATATATGGTGCAACTTTTTCAAGTTTATTTATCGTATTTATTTTAATAGGAGAGATATTTTTTGTAAGACGTTTTTGGTGTAGAAAAATTTGTCCAATAGGTTCAGTTTATGGGTTATTAAACTATATTTCTGCAGGTAGAATCGCAAGAGTTGGTGATTGTAATTCTTGTGGCAAATGTTCAGTTGGTTGTATTGAGCCTATGGAACTTCTTACTTTTAAAGGAGAAAAAATAGAAGAAGGAAAACAAATTTTTGTAAAAGGGTCGGCTTGCACCTTTTGTGGCAGATGTATTGAGGCATGTTCAAAAGGTTCAATACATTACGTTAGTAGATTTAAGAATCTGGTGTAATATGATAGAAGTTAAAAATTTATGCAAAAATTTTAAAGGTCAAGATGTATTGATTGATGTTAGTTTAAAAATTGATGATAATGAAAAAGTAATGCTACTTGGTAGAAATGGAGCTGGTAAGACTACTTTAATACGTTTAATATTGGGCGAATATAAACAAAATAGTGGAGAAGTTCTTATTGATAATATTTCTCCTGCAATTGACAGAGTAAATGCACTAAAAAATATAAGTTTCGTGCCACAATTACCACCACCTTTAAATTATACCATAAAAGAACTTATGGAATATTCTTCTTCTATATCTAATTTTAACCAAGATAAAATTATAGAAAATTGTGATAGATTAGAACTTGATATTAAGCCTCATTTAAATAAACCATTTCTCAAACTTTCTGGAGGAATGAAACAAAAAGTTTTAATCAGCATTGCTTTTGCAAAAAATACTAAAACAATTATTTTTGATGAGCCTACAGCCAATCTTGATATAAAAGGAAGAGAGATTTTTAAAAAACTACTTGATGAGGCTTTAGTAGATAAAACATATATATTTATTAGTCATAGAACAGAAGAGTTTAGTGATATAGCTAATAGAGAAATAGAACTTGATTTAGGGAGAGTAGTTAGAAATGAGATTATTTAAATTTTTAATGATTGTTACAATGCTAATTTTTGTAGTAAATTGTAAGAAAACTATTAATATTGAGCCAAAAGAAGTAGTTTACGATAGAGATGTATGCAAGCGATGTGTTATGGCAGTTGGTGATAGGTTACATTCAGCTCAAATTATCAATCCAGATACTGGAGAATATTTTTTCTTTGATGATTTAGGTTGTGCTATATTATGGTTAGAAGAAAATAATTTTGATTGGAATAGTAGAGCAGTTATTTATTTTACTGATGGCACAAATGGTGAATGGGTAAATTCTAATAATGCAAAATTAGCAAAAGGATACATTACACCTATGTCATTTGGTATAGCTGCATTTAAAAATGAAGGAAGTATTTCTAAGGATAAAACAACAATAACTTATGAAGAAGCAAAAGATATACTTTTAGAAATAAAAAAAGAAAGAATGATGAAAAAACATGGTAAAATTCATGAATAGGAAAAATAATTAGGCATTATTATGAAAGAAATTTTTCTAATTTTAAAACTTGATTTAAAAGGCTCTTTTAGAGCTAAATGGTTTATAGGATATGCGTTACTTTTTATATTAATGACTGCTTTAATCTTTTCTTCTGGAGTAACTGAAGGCAGAGTTATGGGTTTTACTGGGCTTACACGTGGGTTATTAGTTTTTATTCAAGCCTGCAATATAATAATGCCTATATTTGTGCTTATTACAACAGTAAGAACAATATCTGCAGAACGGGAAAATAATATCCTTGAATACTTACTATCTTTTCCAGTATCGTTAAAATCTTACTATTTTGGCAAATTCTTAGGCAGATTTATTGTTGTATCTGTGCCAATTATTATATCTATGATGTTAGCATTAATCATTGGGTTAATTAAAGGTGGAGAAATTCCAGTTTTATTATTTTTTCTATATGCTGGTCTATTAATATGTAATGCTCTAACTTTTTTAGGTATAGGATTTTTTATTTCTTGCTTCGTAAAAAGTCAAGAAATGGCAGTTGGAGTAGCTTTTTTTGTATGGTTATTTTTGATAGCATTTATAGATATTGCATTAATTGGGTTTATGATTAAAAATTTAGTGCCTGCTAATATAGTTTTTGCTTCAGCATTACTAAATCCAGTTCAAGTTTTTAGAATAGGTGCAATATCATTATTTGATCCAGTATTATCAGTAACTGGACCTGCATCATATTTTATTTTAGATAATTTAGGACAACTTGGTTGTGTAGTTTACTCATTAATTTATCCATTAATTATCGGATTATTTTTTGCAATATTAGGTTTTTTCGTATTTAAAAAGAAAGATTTAGTATAAAATTCAATAATTATATATTACATAAAAAGAGGGATTATCCCTCTTTTTTAGCTTTTAAAATTTACAAATTGTAACGCTATAGGTAAATCAAGACCTTTTAATATGCTTATTACTTCTTGTAAATCGTCAATCTTTTTGCCTTGAACTCTTACTTTATCGTCCATAATAGAGGCTTGAACTTTCATCTTTGAATTTTTAATAGCAGTAGTGATTTTTTTCGCAGTATCTTTATCTATTCCCTCTTTAATTTTTACTATACGGCGAAGCATTGCACCACCAGCTTTTTCTACATCACAAAAATCTAAACATTTTGAATCTATGTTTCTCTTAGTAACTGCAGAAATAAGCATTTCTCTCATCATTTTTACTTTCATATCATCTGTAGTTTCCATTTTGATAAGTTTATCTTTTTTGTTTAATTCTACTACAGTATTTGAGCCTTTAAAATCAAAACGTGATGATATTTCTTTTTTTAAATTATTTACTGCATTATCTAATTCTTGCATATCAATTTCGCTAACAGCGTCAAAAGATGCCATTTATTTACCTCCTATTTTTAAAAGACATCGTCAATAGTGCCACCACCGATTATTTTATCGTCAATGTATATAGCAGCAGTTTGACCTTTTGCAGGTGCAAATTGTTTGTTTTCAAATAATAATGTTGCTTTACCCTCTGGAGCTTGCTCTAATAAACAAGGTTCATCTTTCATTCTATAGCGTAATTTTGCAGTAACTTTCCCCATTAATGCAGTATTTGGGAAAAAATTACAATCTCGCAACTTTACACCTTTTTTAAATACATCTTTTTTTTCACAAAGATAAACATCTCCAGTTTCAGAATCAACTTTTTGGACGTATAAAGGCTCTTTATAGCTTATTTCAAGCCCTCTACGTTGACCTACTGTATAATTATGTATGCCTTTATTTTTGCTTATCCGTTTGCCATCTAAAATAAAGTCGCCTTTTCGCCATTTGCTTGAAAAGGGTTCTAAAAACTCTCTATAATCATTGCCTTGCAAAAAGCAAATATCTTGGCTATCTGGCTTATTTGCTACTGGTAAATTGTTTTTATTTGCAATTTCTCTAACTATATCCTTATTCTCTATATCACCTAAAGGAAAAATAAGCAGATTTGCGTGAAAAGGCTCAATTAAAGAAAGATAATATGATTGATCTTTAGCTTCATTTTTTGCTTTTCTAACGTAATTTTGACCGTCTATATTAACCATTCTTGCGTAATGTCCAGTAACGATTTTTTTACAATTATATCTTTGCATTAAATTAAAAAGAAATTTAGTTTTAGCGTTTCTGTTGCAATAAGAACATGGATTGGGAGTTTCGCCAATTTTATAAGACCTAATAAAATAAGATATAACATTTTGGCTAAATTCTTCGCTATAATCCTCGTAATACCATTCAATACCTAAAGATTCTGCAACATTTTTTGCATCAGAAAAAGAATTGTTATTATTTTTAAATAGGTTAAGGGTAATACCAATGGGAATATATCCAGCTTCTTTTGCCATAAGAGCAGAAACAGAACTATCAACACCACCACTCATTGCAATCAAAACTCTATCATTTTTTTGTAAATCAGGTGATGAAAAATTAAAGTTCATTAAAACATTCTCCTTAAAACTAAATATAACATCAATAAAATTTATTATCAAGGAATATACTATTGCAAAAAATTTACTGTAACTTCAAATAAATGTTATAGTGATAATGTATTATTTAATGCTATGGGAGACTATTTTAATCGTTGTGCAATCCATAAATAATAAAAATATTCTTTATAATTTGTTGCAATAATTTGTAGAATTTACCATTGAAAAAATATTACTAAAATCTTAAAATAATGTTAAGGGAGTGAGGGCAGTCGTCTGTTATTTTTTTATAAAAATAATGGGAGGAAAGTCCGGACACCGTATGAGCACAATGACAGATAACATCTGTTCGTCGTAAGACGGGGATAGCGTTACAGAAAACAACCGCCATTATTTTAATGGTAAGGGTGAAAAGGCAGTGTAAGAGACTACCGTTTCTTTTGGTAACAGAAGAAAGCAGAACAAGCCCCATTGGGTGCAAGGCAAATTGTGGGAAGGGTTGCTCGCCTGATTGACCTACGGGTAAGCTGCTAAAAATTATAGGCGACTATAATTTCAGAGAAATGACTGCCACTTAATTTTTTTAAGAACAGAATCCGGCTTATATCACTCCCTTTATTTAATATTCATCATTAATATTGCCCCATGGGTCTTTAGAGGCAACTTTTTTAAAAGGGTCGTTTTCTCTTTCTTTCTCTTTTTCAGAAATAGGCACGCCACCGTGATGAAAACCAGGATAATCTAAATTGTCAGCAAAATCAGAATTGAATGTATCTGTTTCTGCCTTCTCTTTAATATATGCTTTGCGAAAATATAGAACTAACCAAACAGCAAAAGATATAGCTAACAAAACTAATATAGCAACAAGTAACGGGCGATTTGAACTTAAAGGCGTAGTAAGATACTCCTTGATTGATTGAACAAATTCGGTATAATTCATCATAAATCACCTCGTATTATTGAAATTATCACATAAAAATACTAATTTTCCTATATCTTTTTTTGGTGTTTAAAACATATCGGAATAATAATAAAAAACTTTACATTATTAATATTAATAATTAAATTATTAATAAGGATAGCATGTTATGGATAATATTTTGAATAATGGTCAATATATTAATTTTAATATAATTAACAATGAAATATCTTATTATAGTAGTGTAATTACGTTGCAAGATACCATATTGTTAACGATTAACGAAAATAATATTATTAAAAAATCAAATAAATTTGCTAAAGATTTTTTTAATAAAAAAATAAATGAAATAATAGATAGACGATTTGAAGATATTTTTGAAGACAGAGATAAACGCAATATTTCAAAATTTATTGAAAATGTTAGAAGCAAAAAAAGTAATACAAACTTTTCGTCATTAATAGTAGTAGAAGATACTGAATATAATATATTATGGCATTTTGAAGAAATATATGATGAAATAGATAATAATATTCTTTGTGTTGGAAAAAATA
>JAZSQT010000027.1:0-11600 GCA_045538075.1 Mucispirillaceae bacterium | reverse complement strand
CATTTTTTCCTAATATGTTTACTACATATCCTAATATGGGAGGAATAACGAACCCTCCAATTGCTCCAATCCCTCCAATTATACCAGCAGCACCACCTACTGCTCCATTAATATAAACTGGAATTAACTTAAATACTGATGAATTAGATAACCCAATCCCAGATAACATTATACCTATACCAATGATACTAATTGATGACGATAAACTAAAAGATAAAATTAAACTTCCAGTAATACATAAAGATAATGCTACCATATTTATATATTCTGCCCTATAAATGTCAGATAATCTACCTCCTATAATTCTTGTTATAGGAGATAACATTGATAATAAGCCAGTAATAACTCCTGCTTTAATGATAGAAAAACCGTAATTAGATAC
Organism: Mucispirillaceae bacterium; assembly: GCA_045538075.1. Lineage (GTDB taxonomy): Bacteria > Chrysiogenota > Deferribacteres > Deferribacterales > Mucispirillaceae > JAZSQT01. The sequence continues at coordinate 11,218 of JAZSQT010000027.1, read as the reverse complement.
CCAAAAAAAAGGTAACCATGATGTTAAAGCAAGGCTACCACCAAATGCAGAAAAGTATATTATTGATAATGCCCAACTTTTTATATTTTTAGCAGCAGTAATTAAGCTAACTTTTGTATTACCTTTTGGAAAAGCCTCTTGACCAAGTTTTTTTGCTTCTATAATTGCATCATTTTGATTATATCCATTTCTTTTTAATTGAAAAAACCATGCATCATTATCAAATATAAAAAAAATTATTATACCTATTAAAACAGATAAGAACCAAATAAAATATACGTATTTAAAACCAAAATAAATTAAACCGAAAGATATTAAAATAGTTATAACACCAGATGATATACCCCCTATTCCAGAGTATATTCCTAATGCTGTTCCTTGATTTGACATTTTAAACCAATAAGACACATGAGCTATACCAGCTGTAAAAACACCAATACCACAACCACTTAAAGCACCACAAAATAATAATAAATAGTATAATTTCTTTGGTATATTGCCATCTGGATATATGAAAGCTATAATTGAAAAAATAAATAAACCAAGTAAAGATAACATCAATAGTATTAATATTGATTTTTTGCCACCATTTGAATCAGACCAAGCACCGAAAGGAATACGCAGTAATCCACCTGTTAAAGTAGGAATTGATACTAATAAACCTACTTCTGATGGAGTTAATCCCATTCCTTTCTGGATAAATGAAGATGAACCACCAAAAAAAGCAACTACTCCAAACCCCATAAAAAGTGCAAGGATTGAAGTAAAAAGACTTATTATATTGTTGCCTTTTAAACTTATTTCAGTTAATCTCTCTTTATACATCATGATAAATTATTAATCTTATATTTATAAAATGCAATATTTAAGTTATAATAATTTAAGTTATTAATTGAGGTAGTTATGAGAGAGAACTTTGAGTTACGTATTAGAGAATTTAGTAAATTAAAACAAGGTTGGAATTATGGTAAAGGCGAACCTTTTTCAGAAGTTCACATAGAACTTGCAGTTCAACTTGCTAAAAGATATTTTAAATCTCATGGATTTAGTGTCAGTGGAACTCCAAAGGAAGATGGTTCTATAGATTTAACATTCAATAAAAATGACCATTTTATTGATGTAAAAATTTTACCAAACTCTCACAAAGTTTCAGTATTGTATTGCAAAGGTATAGGAAAAAATAGAATTGAAGAATCTTGGGGAACAGTTGATATATCTAAACTTGATAATATTTTTGAAGAATTTAAGGAAGTAGTTACAGACTAATTATAATGACTTTAGATTTACTAATGGTATTTTAGAATATTTGTGCAGTGATTCTAATATTTTATCTAATTCTTTTTGAGTTGCATTAACATCACCTATTTCTATACCAGGTTTTAGTGTTTCGCCATGAAAATCACTACCTCCAGTAACGGTAAGGTTATATTTATCTGCTAAAGAAAAGTAGTATTCTTTAGGTTTTTTATATTTATACGTTGAATATACTTCTATACCTTTAATACCATCAATAATAATATCTTCTAAAATATCTTCTGAATAGTGCATTGGGTGAGCAATTGATAAAAATGCTTCACTCTTTAACATTTCTACTATTTTAAAATAGTCAAGAAGTGCAAAATCAACGTAGCAAGGTTTTCCATAAGCATTATAATCAAGGTAGAAATTCATATATGGTGATGTTGATTTTTCACCATAAAAATACTCATACAATAGCTTATTATTTCTTTTATCTTTTTTCATAACATTCAAAATTGTAACTGTGGACGGTTTTGCACCTTTAGATTCAATATACAATTCCTCATCGTCAATAAAAAATCCTGCTTTTCTTAAGGCTTGGCATCTTAAATTGGTATGTTTAGGCACATTATTCTTATATTCTAATAAACAAGATTTTAAGTTGGTAGAATTATAATCTATTCCATAAGCAAGAATATGAATTTCTTCTGATTTATACCATACAGAAATTTCAACTGATGGTATTAAAAAAGTATTAGAATCGCCTTGATAATCATCGTATAACTCTTTGCTACCCTCAATTACATTATGATCAGATATTGCAAAATACTTAACGCCTAATTTATTAACTCTTTTATAAATTTCTTCTGGCGTATAATATCCATCTGAAGAATATGAAGAATGAATATGTAAATCAAAAATACAAGCCATATTATTAGAAACCACTTCTAAATGCTTTAATATTGACATCTATTGTTTTTTGTGGAACGCTATTTTTTATTACTTCTTCCCAAATACTTTTATCCATTTCTAAAATTTTACATAATTCGCCTAATAAAGGCATTCCAGCTGCTTTTGAGTTTCCAGCTTCTGAAGCTAACTTATCTGCATCTATTTCATATACTGATGCAAATTTACTTTTATAATCATTAATATAATTAACTGGATATTCTTCTTTCCCTATAGAAACAGATGGTGGCATAATCTTTCTTTCATTTAATATTAAAATTGTGTTCTTATTTACGTATTCAAGATAACGTAAAAATTCCATATTTTCAAAAGAAATAATAACATCTGCACTGCCTAATGGAACAACTGGAGAATACACTTTTCCCCCAAATCTAACGAAAGATAACACACTTCCTCCACGTTGAGCCATACCATGAATTTCACTTTTTTTAACGTCATATCCTGATTGAAGAAGAGCTGCACATGCAATATTACTGGCAAGAATAATTCCTTGACCACCTACGCCTGCCATTATTATATTTTTAACCATTTACTTGCTTTCCTCCTCTTTTAAAATTGCTGAAAACTTACACACTTTAATACATAAATCGCAACCCGTGCACATTGAATTATCTATAGAGGCTTTTTTAGCTGATTTATCCCAATTTATTGCAGGACAACCTAATTTTGTGCAAATTGTACAACCTGTGCATTTATCTTTATCAATAAAAAGTGAAGGCAAAATTACTGATTTATCAGCAAATATACACGGTTTATTTGTAATAATAACACTAACTTCTTCTTTTTCTACTTCTTCTTTTAATATTTTAATACATTCATCTACATCAAAAGGATTAACAACTCTAATATTTTTAACACCAGATGCTTTACACATTTCAACAAAATCAATTGATGGTGCAACATCTCCTTTTATAGTAAAACCAGATGCAGGATTTGGCTGATGACCAGTCATGCCAGTAATTCTGTTATCAAGAAGAACGATAGTTGATGCACCCTTGTTATACACAGAATTAATAAGAGATAATAAACCAGTGTGAAGGAAGGTAGAATCACCTATAACTGCTACAGATTTATTTGCAACTTTTCCATTAGAAGCTCTATCAGCACCATGAGCCATAGATACACTTGCACCCATACATACTGTTGTATTAATAGCATTTAAAGGAGGCAACATTCCTAAAGTGTAACAACCTATATCACCAAAAGAAAATAATTTTAATTTAGAAATTGCATAAAAAATTCCTCTATGAGAACAACCTGGACATAAATTTGGTGGCCTAACTGGAAGAGATAATTCTTCAAGATTATGATTTTTTACTTCATTACCAAATAATTTTGCAACAGTATCTTGAGACAATTCTCCACAAATATCTCTATCTAATGGTTCAACTTCTATCCCAGCTGCCTTCAACTCTGTTTCAATAATAGGGTCTAACTCCTCTACTACGTATAATTTTGAAACCGTTTGTGCAAATTTATTAATTTCTTTAATTGGTAATGGCCAAACCATAGCAAGTTTGAATACCTTTGCATCTGGCAACGCTTCTTTAACGTATTGATAATTTATACCAGAACAAACTACACCATACCTACTGCTTCCATCATCAATTTTTACAAGTTGCCCAGAAAAACTTTGTAAACATTTTAACCTTTCTTCTACTATTCTATGTCTCTTACGAGCATTTACTGGAACCATAACCCATTTTTCACTATCTTTTTCAAATTCTAATTCATTACTTTGTTTTGGTTCCTCTAATGAAACGACACTCATACTATGAGAAATTCTTGTTTCAGAACGAACGATAACTGGAACAGAAAACTTTTCTGAAATATCAAATGCAAGTTTTATGAAATCTTTTGCCTCTTGACTATCGGCTGGCTCAAGCATAGGAACTTTAGCAAAACGTGCATAATTTCTGCTATCTTGTTCGTTTTGAGATGAATGCATATTAGGATCATCTGCCACAATTATAACCATACCTGCATTAACACCAGTATAGCTTCCAGTCATAAGTGGCTCTGCTGCTAAATTTAAACCAACATGTTTCATACAAGTCATTGCTCTCTTACCAGCAATACTTGCACCTAAGGCAGCTTCTGTTGCTACTTTTTCGTTAATAGCCCATTCTGAATAAATATTATCATACTTTGATACATATTCAGTAATTTCAGTGCTAGGGGTTCCTGGATACGAACTTACAAAACTAACTCCAGCTTCATACGCTCCCCTTGCATAAGCCTCATTACCACTCATAACTTTTTTCATATTATAAGCCCCAATTCTCAATTAATTGCAAAAGTCTGCTATCAGGATATGCTTTTTTAAATGCTTCTATATTTTTTTGTCTATTTTCTCCTTCTGAAGAAATAACTAATCTATAATACCATATAGGTTTCATATCACCAGTTTTTATAAAAATTTCTGGATTAATAGTTGCACCTAAATCAAAAGCAAGACTATCTCCTATCTCTTTATATTTTCCTGAAACATTAACTATATCTTTAAGAGCAATATCTTTTTTTCCATTCATTACCCAAGCTTCAGAAGATTTTACTATTATATAATCTTTTAAAAAAGAAATAGAATTTGCTAAATTTTGAAAATTTTCTATATCAGAATCAGTATTAAGTGTCATTTCTGCTTGAGATACAATATTTACTTGATTATTTTTTGATGATAGAAAAACTGTATAAACAATATATACTGCAATAAAAAGTATAATTATAGCTCCTATTGCTATAAGAATTTGCTTAAAATAAGTTTGTAGAAAATTTTCTAATTTATCAATACTTGTTACTTCAATAGCATTTAATTTTTTTTTGGACATTTTATAATCCTCCATATGCTTTTTCAAATATATTTTGATTGTTTATAAAAACACTATTAATTTCATCATCTAAAAGTCCACTTCCTTTTAATATTTTAGTGGCCATTTCAAGTCCAACGTAATCACTTGGGCCATGAGCATCGTTATTTAAAACTAATAATGCACCAGTATTTCTTGCCATATTAGCTACTAAAGCATTAGTATATGAATGACCTTTTCTTGTTGTTAATTCAAGATATACATTATTTTTAGCAGCTAAAGTTGCATCGTCTATTGAAAGTAAACCAGGATGAGCTAAAATATCAACTTTCGCCTCAATCGCTGCTCTATTAGTGCCAACTTCAACTGGCTCAGCAATCGTTTCACCATGAACGATTACTATATCAGCACCATTATTTCTTGCTATTTCTGTTAATTTACCAATATCTTTTGGTGCAACATGAGTTAATTCAACACCTGTAATAACTTTAAAACTTGATTCTGTATTATTATAAGTTTCTTTAAAACTATTATAAGCATCTAATAAATGTAATATATTTGATGAATCTGCATGATCTGTTATTGCAATGCCTGCATAACCTGCAACTAATGCTCTTCTTGCTGATTCAGAGGGGATTAATACTCCATCTGAATGTGTAGTATGAGTATGTAAGTCGTATAATTTCACAATGTGTTCCTTCCACTTTGATTTATAAAATTTTTATTAAGAAAAGGCAAGTATATTTAATTGTTATACATAATATATTTTAATTTTTCTATATTTGGATTAAAAGTTTTGCCAGTCCATATATTAAAAGATTTATATGCTTGCCATATCAACATTGATATACCATTAATTTTAACTATTTCTTTTTCATTATTGTATAATGATAAAAAAGAAGTAATGTAAGGCTTATACTGCATATCAATAGCATACTCTCTAACTTTTGCTTTATAAGGAAAAGCCTCATTTTTTATTCCTAATGATGTAGAATTAACTACAATATCACACTCAATATCATCAACAGATTGCATATCTATAACTGATGTATCAATATTAAAAAAATCTTTTAATTCTAAAGCCTTTTCTATAGTTCTATTTGCAAAATATAATTTTTTAGGCTTATTATCTTTAAAAAATTTCAATGCAGCCCTTGAAGCACCTCCAGCCCCAAGTAATAATACTGTTTTATCTGAAACCTTAATATTATTTTCTTCAAAAATTTTACTAAAACCATAAATATCTGTATTATAACCACTAATTGTTCCATTACTAAAATGTAGTGTATTAACTGCTCCCATACTTTTAACAGTATCATCAATATTATCACAAAACCTCATAATATCACATTTAAACGGAACAGTTACATTAACACCAACAAACAAGTATTTCCTAAACATCTCAACAATATTATCAAGACAATTATTCTCTATATCAAAACAAGTATATCCACCATTCAAATTTGTTTCAGATAAGAAATGAGTATGAATTAGTGGTGATAAAGTATGATTTAATGGATTGCCTATTAATCCTAAATTAATATACATCTTTACTGCTATTCCTTAAAATATTTTCTTCTATATAATCAATATCCTTTTCATTAAAATTAACTAAACCAATAGAAAGAACAAATTTAATACCTTCTTCTACAGATATATTAATCTCTTTAACTTCATCTTTTGGAACGATAGAAATATAACCAGATGTTGGATTTGGTGCAGTAGGAACAAATACATTATATGCTTCTCTACTACCAAACAATTTATTTGAAATAGTTTTTTGAGAATCTTTTACAACAAAACCTATCATCCACATATCTCTACGAGGAAATTCAACTAAAACAACTTTAGAAAACGATGAACCACTAGTTGATTTAAAGGAATCTATTACTTGTTTTGTTCCATAATATATAGTTCTTGCTATAGGTATAGACGACATTATTTTTTCTATTAGCTTAAATAATTTATTTCCTATATACGCCCTTGCAATAACACCAATCAAGAAAATAGAAACAATTACAGTAATTAATGCCGTTAACTGTAAGATATAATTAGACAAGTGTATATCATACTTAGCAAAAATTTTTGAAATTATTGGCAAAATATCACTAATTAAAAAATGATAAATAAAAAGAAGTAAATATATAGTAACGATTAATGGTAAACTAGCTAAAATACCAGTAATAAAGATTTGCTTAATTTTATTTGAAAATAATGATTTTTTATTATCTTGTCCCATATATTCCCTATAAAAAATAAAACTCTTTCTACTAAAAGAAAGAGTTTTAATCAAATATTATCTTGCGTATTCTACTGCTCTTGATTCCCTAATAACCATTACTTTAATTTGTCCTGGATAAGTAAGTTCATCTTCAACTTTCTTAGATATATCTTTAGATAGAGTAACTAATCTATCGTCATTAATTTTTTCTGGTTCTACAATAATTCTAACTTCTCTACCTGCTTGTATAGCAAAAGATTTTGATACACCATCAAAAGAAGATGCCACTTCTTCTAATTTTTCAATACGTTTAATGTATGTTTCTAATACCTCTCTTCTTGCTCCTGGTCTTGATGCAGATATTGCGTCTGAGGCTTGAACAAGAACTGCTTCAATACATTTAAATTCTTCTTCACCATGATGACTTGCTATTGCATTAATTACACGCCAATCTTCTTTATGTTTTTTAGCTACTTCTATACCAATTTCAGTATGAGAACCTTCTGCTTCATAATCTATTGCTTTTCCTATATCATGAAGCAATCCAGCTCTTTTTGCTACTTTTGGATCCATACCCAATTCAGAAGCCATAATACCAGCAATTGTCGCAACTTCTATAGAATGACCTAATACATTTTGACCATAACTTGTGCGATATTTTAATCTTCCAATTAATTTTAATATTTCTTGACTAATATTGTGAATACCTAAATTAAAAACTGTTTCTTCACCTAATTCAAGAATATGTTTATCCATTTCCAACTTACTTTTATTGTGTAGTTCTTCAATACGAGCTGGGTGGATTCTTCCATCAACAATAAGTTTTTCTAATGTTAATTTAGCTGTTTCCCTACGGAATGGGTCATAAGAAGACAATATAACTGCTTCTGGAGTATCATCAACAATAATATCTACACCAGTTATTGTTTCAAAGGTCCTAATATTTCTACCTTCTCTACCAATAATTCTTCCTTTCATTTCATCATTTGGCAAACTAACGACAGAAACTGTAATATCATTTATAAAATCTGAAGCACATCTTTGAATTGCTGTAGAAATAATACTTCTTGCACGTTTTTCTGACTCATTTTTAACTTCTTCTTCTATTTCTCTAATGGAACGTGCTGAATCAATTTTAGCCTCTTCAATCATTTGCTCCATTAACATTTTTTTTGCTTCTTCGCCAGTCATACCTGCAACTCTTTCAACTTCCGTTATAAGACTAGCCTTAATTTCTTCATTCTTTGTTTTAAGAACATCTAATTCTTTTAATTTACGTTCATATTCTTGATCTTTTTTAGTAATTATTTCTTCTTTCTTTTCTATTGACTCTATTTTTTTATCAAGAGTTTCTTCCCTAGCTTCAAGCCTACGCTCTGTGTGATTTAATTCTTTCTTCTTCTCTTTAACTTCTCTATCAAGCTCTTGCCTGCCTTTAAATATAATTTCTTTAGATTCAAGTTTAGCTTCTTTTACTATTTCCTCACACTCTTTACGTGCCTTAGCCATTAATTCTTCTTTTGTGTTATTCAATTTTTTATTTTCTGCATCAATTAGACGCTTTGAAAAGTAAAAACCTACAACACCGCCGACCAAAATGCCAACAACAGGTCCGATGATGTATAATAAATTCATCAATTCCTCCTAACAATTCTTTTTTCAGTAAATATTATATCAACTGGTTCATCATGGATTTCTGGATAAATACTATCTACTATCTGAAAATCATAAGCAAGCCCCACTCTAACAGAAGAGCTTCCTGCTGACAAAAATTTATCATAAAATCCTTTACCGTAACCTAACCTATAACAATTTATGTCGTAAGCTATCCCAGGGATAACTATAACATCATATATTTTGTCTAAAAATTCACCTTTTGTTTCTAATATATTGTATTTACCCTTAACAAGATTATTAACACCTTTAAATTTCCTAAAAAGTATATTATTATCTATTATAGTAGGTAAATAAATTTCTTTATTTTCGTTATATAATTTATCTATTATAGGCATAGTATTAACTTCAGCCTTAATTGGCATATAAATTAAAAATACCTTTTTAGTCTTAAACTCTTCATAAAATTTACTACAAATCTTCAATGAAAAATCATTTCTTTTACTACAATCTTCATTGATTCTTTTATTAAGTATGGATTTTCTAATAAAATCTTTATTCATACCTTTTTATATTGTGCCATAATTTTGACAATCTTTCTTTTAATTTAGTTTCAAATCCAGATTCTACAGGAAAATAAAACTGTAGATTATCTAACATATACTTCTGTTTTACAAATCCACCATAATCAAAAGGATATTTATACCCTTTATGGTTATGTGCTATATTATTTGGCACACTTGGATCATTTTCAGATAAATAATCCATTACCTTATGATACGCTTCATAACTTCTATTACTTTTTGGACAAGATGCAAGAAATGTTACACCATGAGCTAGTATAATCAATCCTTCTGGAATCCCAACATTTAAGAAAGAATTATATAAAGCATTAATAAATACTGCTGCATCAGGAAAAGCATTTCCTATATCTTCTGATGCTGAAATCATTAACCTTCTAAATATATTTTCTGGAGTAACACCATTTTTAATTAATTTCATACACCATAATAATGCTGCATCTGGATCACTACCCCTAATACTCTTAATCATAGCAGACAATATATCGTAATATTCATCTTCTGAAAAACAATGTTTAGATAATAAATTATCTAATCCATCATACTTTAAAGTTAATGTATTACCGTCCTTAGTGCCAATAAGAGAAGATAATTCCAGTAAGTTAACGAAACGTCTAACATCACCACCAGCATTTTTAACAAGAATATCAATACTTTCTGACATATCAACATTCTCTACGTTAAAATTTCTTTTAATATATTCTGTAGCTCTATTTGCTAATATTTTTAAATCTTCATCTGAAACAGACTTAAACTCAAAAATAAAGCTACGAGAACGTAATGCTGGAACTAAATTATAATAAGGATTTTCGGCTGATGCTCCAATAAGTTTAACAAACCTATCGTCAATTAGTTTAAGCAGAAGATCTTGTTGAGATTTATTATATCTGTGTATTTCATCAATAAAAACTAATGATTTAACACCATTTTTTGCTTCTTCTATAATTTTTTTTAACTCAGATGTCCCTGATATAGCTGCATGCAAAGAATGAAACACTACTCCCATCGTCTTGCCTGCAAGCCTTGCCATGCTAGTTTTACCAGTTCCTGTAGGACCAACAAACATTAAGGAATCAAAATTACCACTAATCAGTAATTTAACTAAAAGAGCATTCTCACCAGTAAGATGTGGTTGCCCAACTATATCACTAAACGTCTGCGGACGCATTACATCTGCTAAATTCATTTATTAATTGTAATACCGAAAATCTATAAAAATCCCCCGCAAATGCCGTAAAAAGCTAACAGTGTAGCCTGATATCATCAGGTGTCGCTAAGAGTTGCTTTAGGCTTCCTTATTCAAGTAAGGCTTGCACACCACAACTGCAAATTGCAACATTTAAAAAAAAGTGTTGGCTCCAGTCCGTTATACAATACACAAACACTGCAGGGGTATACTTTCAATCTTCTATTATATCTATATTATTATCTATTCTTTTAATAATTTCAAGAATTTTATTTTTTTCTGCCCTTAACTCCATATTTTCGGCAGCTAAACGAAAAGCAACTTTAACAGCAATTTTAATATCTGAATTTACATTGCTCTTCTTAACTTCATCATTCATAATACTGTTCAAATAAGATGCAACATCTCTATAAAAATCTTTTTTATCTTCAGATGGTTTAATAAGAAAAGATTGACCAAGTATTTTAATCTCCATTGAGCTCATTAAACTATCCTTTACTGACTAATTTTAAAAATTAATTTCTCTATTAACTCTTTTACTTTATCTCTATCTTCTTTAAGATTTTTATTTTCTTCTTCTAAACATCTATATTTTTCAAAC
>JAZSQT010000110.1:0-2141 GCA_045538075.1 Mucispirillaceae bacterium | reverse complement strand
TATTTTTTCGTAAGTGGAGCAGAATTTACTTCTGCGAAACGGTTGACAAAAAATTTTAGGACGAAATTTTTTGTATTATTTGTGGATTGCCACGAAAAACTGCGTTTTTCTCGCAATGACTTTAAATGGGCAATGACTTTTAAAGGGTTAATGACGTAAAAACAGTCATTACGAGGAGCAAAGGGACGAAGTAATCCAGTAAAACAGAAAAAAGTAAAAAATTGATTAATATCAAACTTAAAATAATAAGTATAACTTCTTACAAGTTAAGCCTTGAAAAAACTTTTTATTATTGTATTATCAAATATATTCATTTATAGAGGTAGTAATATGAAAGTTTTTTATGCGATTGTTCTAACTTTTATTTTTGCAGTCAACTCTTATGCTAATACGGCAGAAGAGTTTATCAAAACTGCTAAACAAGCATATTCAGATGGCAATTATACAATTGCTTACGAAAATGCTCTTAAAGCATGTCAGTTAAAAAATATTGATGGTTGTTTTATTGTTAGTAGCTTGCATTATAGCAATCAAAACACATCTCAAGATTCTGCTAAATCAATTACTCAACTTAGAAAAAGTTGTGAAAATGGAAATTCAAATGATTGCCTTAAATTAGGTATTTCATACATTAATGGTAATAACGTTAAGAAAAACTATAATTTAGCAGCTGAATATTTAATCAAATCTTGTGAATTAAAAAATAGCACTGGTTGTCTCGATACTGCAACTCTCTATACAGAAGGTGTTGGCGTAAAAAAAGACTTATCTAAAACTTTTTATTACACAGAACTTGCATGCAATTACGATAATGCAGGTGGTTGCTACAATTTAGCTTTATTGTATGAAACTGGGCAAGGCGTTGAAATTGACAAAGAAAAAGCATCTTCCTATTACGATAAAGCATGTAAACTTGGTGCTGAAGCTGCATGTAAATACGTAAATAATTAATCAAATTATAAATATACTCTTGATATAATAAATATTTATTGTATCAAGAGTATTATTCTAAAATGTAAAAATTAATTAACTTATATTTATATTAAAATTATCCAATAATTAACCATATTTATAAGTGATATTATATATAAATTTTTCTTGAAAATTGAAATCTACAAAATATTCTAACAAGTAATATACACAATTATTTATTACTAAATCTAATATTTTTTATTCTTTATTATCAATAAGTTATCTCAAGTATTTCTCACCTTTATATAATTATTTTTCTAACAACATTTTTATATCACTTAAGGAATTTGGTGCAAGATGAGCATAAATCATAGTAGTTGCTATATTTGAATGTCCCATCCATCTTGATACTTTTACAATTTCGGCACCTCGTTGTATAAGCCTTGAGCAACAAGTATGTCTCAATATATGAGGAACGAAATTTTTATCTAAACCAAAACCACAAATATAACGCATTTTTTCCCATCTTCTAGTAAAAGAGCTTTCTAAAATATTAAAAATTTTTTCATTATTTATGCGTTTAGTCATAATGTTTCTAACTCTTTCTGTCATAGGGATACTACGAGCTATGCCATTCTTTGTTTCCCATAAAGTAATAATATTATTTTTCATATTAATATCGTCTTTTTTCAAGTTGAATAACTCTCCTTTTCTAATACCAGTATCAATTAACACGACAATAGCATCATACATTTCTTCATCATCTTTATAAAAATTTAAAATGATTTTTTCTTCACTATCAGATAAAAATCTAATGCGTTTAGCACGATTTTTTATATGAGGAATTTTTGGCATTTTTTCTATCATCTCTCTCTCGTATGCAGTTCGCAAAACTGCAGATAGTCCGTTTAAATATAAATTAACTGTTCCAGACTTATATTTTTCTGAAAGCATTATAGTATATTTATCAATATCAAAAGTAGTAATTGAAGATATAGGTCTATCTGAACCAAAAAAAGAAATCATTGTATTAATTTTAGTTTGCATACTTTTTTTATTGCGAACGTATTTCCAACGAGTATTAACACAATAATCGCAGGCTTCTTTTAAAGTCCAGCTTTTTTGAGTATTAATAGTTGAAAAATTATAATTATTGTTTGTATTCTTTCTTAAATTAAATGATAAATTATTTATACTAACGTATTCTTCAATATTCATAACTATACCTC
>JAZSQT010000015.1:0-10565 GCA_045538075.1 Mucispirillaceae bacterium | reverse complement strand
TCAATAGAAAAATTAGATAATAGATTTATTGAAGCATCTTACGATTTAGGTGCTTCAAAACTTCAGACATTTATATACGTAATACTACCTATTACTACACCTGGAATATTGGCTGGTTCTTTATTAGTTTTTTTACCATCTCTTGGACTTTTTTATATTCCAGATATATTAGGTGGAGCAAAAAATATTTTAATAGGAAATTTAATAAAAGACCAATTTTTAAATTCAAGAAATTGGCCCTTTGGAGCAGCTGCTAGTAATATTTTGATGATTGTAATGGCATTTATGCTTTTTGCTTACTATAAGAGTGTTAAAGCTATTAATAGAAAGGTGTTATAATGGCTGGAAAAATAATTAAAAGACTCTATCTTTTTTCTGTATATATATTTTTATATGCACCTTTATTTATAGTTATAATTTTGTCCTTTAATAAATCAGAATTTAGCACTAATTGGACTGGATTTACAACAAAATGGTATATAAAACTTTTTAATAATTCTACATTAATAGATTCTGCTATTAACTCTTTTATTGTAGCTTCATCATCAGCTACCTTAGCAATGATTATAGGAACATTAGCATCTGTTAGTATTTTCAGATATAGATTTTTTGGTAAAAACTTTTTAATGACAATCACTTATATTTTAATGATGTCGCCAGAAATTGTTATGGGGATTTCATTATTAATTTTATTTAAATTAATTACTATGCCTTTAGGATTTACTACATTGCTTATAGCTCATACTACTATGAGTTTACCTTTTGTAATGATAGTTCTTTTTACACGATTAAGTGGTTTTGATAAAACTATTATTGAAGCCGGAAAAGATTTAGGTGCTGATGAATGGCGTATTTTTTGGTATATAATTTTACCATCTGTTGCACCAGCTGTAGTTGCAGGTTGGCTACTAAGTTTTACTATTTCCATGGACGATACTATCGTTAGCACTTTTACTACAGGTCCAACTTTTGAAGTTTTACCATTAAAAATTTATTCTATGGTTAGACTTGGTATTAAACCAGAAGTTAATGCACTAAGTGCAATAATATTTTTATTTTGTATAGTTTTAGTAGTAATAGCACAATTTTTATTAAAGGAGAGAAGAAAATGAAAAAATTTTTAGTTGCTATTTTGATGAGCATAGCTCTTGTTGCTTGCACTAAAAAATCTAAAAATGCAGAAAATACAACTTCTGATGTTTCTGCAAAAAAAGGTTCACAAGAGGTTTATGTTTATAACTGGAGTGAGTATATACCTGATGAAATACTACAACAGTTTGAAGAAGAAACTGGAATTAAAGTAGTATATACTACTTTTGATAGTAACGAAGCAATGTATGCTAAACTTAAACTTGTAGGTGGTGAAGGCTATGACGTTACATTTCCTTCAACATACTATATAAAAAAAATGAGTGATGAAGGTTTAATTCAAAAAATTGATATAACTAAAATTAAAAATTTTAAAGAATTTGACCCAGCTCTTTTAAACCAAAAATTTGACCCTAATAATGAATATAGCCTCCCTTTTATGTGGGGAACAACTGGTATTGCAGTTAATACAAAATATATTGATGAATCAAAAGTTAAAACTTGGAAAGATTTATGGAACGAAGAGTTTAAAGGAAAACTTATGTTACAAAACGATGTTAGAGAAGTTTTCCATATGGCATTAAAAAGTCTTGGATATTCTGGTAATACAACTAACGAAGATGAAATTAAAGCTGCATATGAAGAACTTAAAAAAATTATGCCATCAGTTCGTCTTTTTAACTCTGATTCACCAAAAGTACCATTTTTAGCTGAAGAAGTTCATGTAGGTATGATATGGGGTGGAGAAGCATTTAGAGCAAATCAAGAAAATCCTAATATCAAGTATATATACCCACAAGATGGTGCTGCTCTTTGGATGGATTGCGTAGTAATTCCTGCTAAAGCAAAAAATGTAGATAATGCGTTAGCTTTTATTAATTTCATAAGCAGACCTGATATTTCTGCAAAAATTTCTGAAGCATCTGGTTATACATCACCTTTAACATCTTCAAAAGAGCATCTTGATGAATCTACAAAAAACAGTCGTATTATTTTCCCTAATACAACAGATCTTACTAACGCTGAAATGCAAGATAGTGTTGGTGAAGCAATAACTATCTATCAAAAATATTGGGAACAACTTAAAGTTGATTAATAGGTTATAAAAAAAGCCACTTAAAAAGTGGCTTTTTTGATATAATAATTACAATGTATTTATTATAATATAAAAATTATTGACCATTATATTTTTTAATATATTCCCTAACTCCCTCGTATATACCTTTTGCCAATTTTTTTCTGTAACTAGGTTGTCTTAATTTTTCTGCTTCTTGTTTATTAGATAAAAAACCAGTTTCAACAAGGATTGATGGCATTGTTGCACCAACTAATACCCAGAATGGAGCTTGTTTTACCCCTAAATTTTGACTTTTTGGTAAATTTGTTGAAGCTACAGTCCTTCTTTGAACTGAGCCTGCAAGAGATAAAGACTCTTCTAATTTAGAATATTTTAAAATATCTTTCAAAATTCCTTGCAAATCTGATATTGATTTAGTTGTAGATTGGTTTTCTAATGCTGCTACTTCAAGGGCAGCCCTATCGTTTGTAACATTAAAAACAAAAGTTTCAATACCAGCTGCATTTCTATTTTTTGCAGCATTAGCATGAATTGAAATAAATATATCTGCTTTTAATTTATTTGCTATTGCTGTTCTTTCTTCAAGAGGTATAAATACATCTTTATCTCTTGTCATATATATTTTTAGACTTGGATCTTGTTTTAAATAATCTCTTAATTGTCTTGCTATATCTAATACTATATCTTTTTCTTTTAAATTACTATAAACTGCACCTGGATCTTTACCACCATGTCCAGCATCAATAACTATAGTTCTAATTTTTAACCCTAATGCAGCTCCTAAAGTTATGTCTCCAGTAATTTGTCTATTATTAGCAGCTGGCATTTCTTTTTCTTTTCTATTATTTTGTTTACTTGAAGCAACAGATACTGCAGATTTCTTACTTCTTTCTGATGAAAAAACATCTATTACAATTCTGCTTGGGTTACTCATTTGAAAAACAGTAAAATCTTTAACATTTTGCGAGTCTAATACTATTCTAGTTCTTTTTTCACTTGGGTGATAACCTAACCTAACAGAACTTAATAATCCGTCTTTAATAGGTATCTCTCTTGTAATATTTTTTGCTAAATTAGTATTATTTATGTCAACCATTAAGCGAGGTGGTTTTCTGATTGATACATCTTCTTTTAACCAATGACTTTCAAATTGAGTATTATTTGAAATATCAATAACTACTCTTGTGTAATCTTTATCAGAAAAATATCTCACACCTTTTACATCAACAGTTTCATTTGAAGATACTCCTTGCACTCCTGATGATACGGTTTTTTCTTCTTCATTTTTTATTTGAGTATTTTTTACTTGTTGATTATTATTTTTTGCAACTTGAGTTTCTTGGTTTATTATAATAGGAGTTTGTTTTTCTGTTGCTGGTTTATAGCCAGTATTTCCAGTCTGTTTTTCTAAAGAAGCAAGTTTAGTTTTTGCTTTTTTTGCTTGAGTAGAATTTGGATATTTTTGAATTAATTTATTTAAATTATATTTTGCAGATGCAGTATCTTTTTTAGATAAAAAAATATCAGCACTTTCAATATAGGCATCTCTTGATGCTCTTGAATTAAAAGAACCTTGCAAAGTTCTATAATATCTTAAAGATTTATCTAAATCCTCTTGTATTCTATATCTTTCATAACTTCTACGATACGTTCTTGCTGCACCTAAAAGAGCCTCATCAGCTCTTTTACCACTTGGATTTGATGAGTATAATTTAAAAAACTTATCAGCAGTAATAACATACGACCTACGGCTTATTTTAGATGATTTTTCTATTACAGATAAATCATTATATATATCTTCAATTTTATCTGCAAAGGCATTACTATTGATTACGAAAGAAAAAAGTAACAAACTGTATATTAAACGTTTAACAAATATTCTTTTCATATAGATAGTTTCGTTTTTAAATATTTTCCAGTAAATGATTTTTCACATTTTGCACAATCTTCTGGAGTGCCTTCAAATACTATTTCTCCACCACCATTACCACCTACTGGCCCTAAATCTATAATATGGTCTGCACATTTTATTACATCAAGATTATGTTCAATAATGATAACAGTATTTCCATTATCTCTTAAACGCATAAAAATATCTGTTAATTTTTTTATATCATCAAAATGAAGTCCAGTAGTAGGTTCATCAAATAAATACAAAGTTTTACCTGTGGCTTTCTTCATTAACTCTTTTGCTAATTTTACTCGTTGAGCCTCGCCACCAGATAAAGTTGTTGCTGGTTGTCCTAAAGTAATATAACCTAAACCTACATCTCTTAAGACTTCTAACTTGCTTTTTAGTTTCGGAATATTATCAAAAAATTCTGTTGCTTGGTTTACTGTCATAGATAAAACTTCTGCAATATTTTTACCTTTATAACTAATATCAAGAGTATCTCTATTATATCTATTACCATGACAAGCATCACACTTTACATACATATCTGGTAAAAAGTGCATTTCAATTTTTATATAGCCGTCTCCTTGGCACGTTTCACATCTACCACCTTTTTTATTAAAGCTAAATCTTCCAGCATCGTATCCACGCCGTTTTGCTTCTGGACTAACAGCAAATAAGTCTCTAATATCTTTAAAAATATCTGTATAAGTAACAGGATTACTTCGTGGTGTGCGACCTATTGGTGATTGGTCAATATCTATCACTTTGTCAATATAATTTATACCCTCAATTTTATCATGTTTTCCAGATTTTACAACTGAACCGAAAAACTGTTTCATAATTTCTGGATATAAAATATCTAAAATAAGAGTAGATTTTCCAGAACCACTAACTCCAGTAACACAAGTTATTAAACCAACAGGAAATTTAACATTTATATTTTTCAAGTTATGCTCTTTAGCACCTTTTACTACTATAAATTCATTTTTTGCTTTAACTCTTTTTTCTGGCACTGGTATAAATAATTCACCAGATAGATATCTACCTGTAAGAGATTTTTTATCTTTTAGTAACTCTTTTGGAGTCCCTGCAAAAACAACATCTCCACCTTTTCTACCTGCCCCTATTCCCATATCAATAACGTAATCTGATGCATAAATTGTATCTTCATCATGTTCTACGACAATAACACTGTTGCCTATACCTCTTAAATGTTTTAAAGTTGATATAAGCATATCGTTATCCCTTTGATGAAGTCCAATAGATGGTTCATCAAGGACGTATAAAACTCCAGTTAACCCAGAGCCTATTTGAGTAGCAAGGCGTATCCTTTGAGCTTCTCCACCAGACAAAGTAGATGACTTTCTATCTAAAGTAATATAATCTATGCCAACATCTATGAGAAAATTTAATCGTCTTAAAATCTCTGCTACAATTTTTTCTGCAACTTCTTTTTTAAATCCAATAAAATTAAGATTATCAAAAAAGTATTTTGCATCTGATATATTCATTGAAGCAACTTCTGCAATATTTTTACCGTTAAGTTTAACAGATAAACTTTCTTGTTTAAGTCTTGAACCATTACATTTTTTACAAGTAGTATAAGTCATATACTTTCTTGCTTTTTCACTTTCAGACATAATACCTGAACGCAACATTTTATCAAGTTCGCCAAAAACTCCGTCAAACTCTTTTTCGTAAAAAACTTTTTTATCACCTTTAAAAGTAAAAAGTTCCAACGGTTCTTTTGACCCGTTTAAAATAATATCTTTATCTTTTTGAGGCAACTTATTCCATGGTGTATTTAAATTTATATTATATTTTTCTGACAATGCATTTAAGGTATTATAAAAGTGAAAATTATCATACTGTTCCCATATTTTTACTGCACCATCTCTAATACTTTTTTCTTTATCTGGGATAATGGCATCTTCATCAAAAATTGCCTTTTCTCCTATGCCTTCGCACTCTGGACAAGCACCATACGGATTATTAAAAGAAAAAATACGAGGTTCCACCTCTGCTATACTTATACCACAATCTATACAAGCAAAATGTTCACTATATAAATGTTTTTCTCCATTAATAATTACTTCTATTAATCCGTCTGCTTTTTTTAATGCAATTTCAATAGAATCTGTTAAACGCCTAACAATATCATCTTTAATAATAATTCTATCAATAGAAACAGATACATCGTGTTTTATATTTTTATCAAGATTAATATCGTCTTCAAGACGAACATTCTGATTATCAATATATGCTCTAACGAAACCATCTTTTAATAAATCTTTAAAATATTTTTTAAATTCGCCTTTTTTTCCTCTAATTACTGGTGCTAAAATTTCTACTTTTGCACCAACCCCAAAGGATAAAACGGAATCTACTATATTTTGCACTGTAAAAGACTGGATTTGTTTATTGCATTCTGGACAAAAAACATCTCCTGTGCGAGCAAAAAGAAGTCTCATATAGTCATAAATTTCAGTAATAGTGCCAACTGTTGAACGAGGATTTCTACTAATAGATTTCTGTTCTATACTTATAGCTGGAGATAGATACTCTATTAAATCAACATCTGGTTTTTCCATTAATTCTAAAAACTGTCTTGCGTATGAAGATAGAGACTCAACGTATCTTCTTTGCCCCTCTGCATAAAGAGTATCAAAAGCAAGAGTAGATTTTCCAGAACCACTTACACCAGTAATAACTACTAATTGATTTTTTGGAATATCTAAATCTATATTTTTAAGATTGTGCTGTCTTGCACCTCTTATTATAATTTTATTAGGCGTCATCTGCTTCAATAGTATTAATATCCTTTAAACTTACCCAAGCAACTTCGCTATATTTTTCATCAAGATAAAATACAACGTTGCTCATTTGTTCACGAACTACAGATGCTACATTAAAAAACATAACTGTAACACCTTCAAAAACTTTTTCTCTAACTTTTATTTTTGGGTTTTTTGCTTTATTTTCTCTAATAAGCCATTCTTCTCTATCATTTAAATCATTAGACAATACTTCAAGAGATTTTTTTACTTCAAACATTTTTTCTATTTTAGGGTGATTTCTTACTTTTTCCCTTGATATATCAAATTTTGATAATGCTGCTGCAATTTGTTCTAACGTTTCTTTTATACGAATTTGCTCTCGTCTTAACCTTTCAAGTTCAAATTCAATGTAATATCTTGAGCCAACAATAACATTAAATTTTGAATTACCTTGAGTGCCTAATTTTTTTAAAGATATTGATGAGAAAGCTCTAATTGTGCCACCAGCTATAATACCTTCACCAGAAACGGCTTCTATATTATTTCCAGCAAATATTTCACAATTAAAAGCATATTTTTTTATCTCTATATCTTCTTTAGCATGTATTCTTGCTTTTTCTGCATAACCGATAATAGCTGAGCCACCAGCTTTTACAAACCCAGTTCCAGTACTTTTTATACCAGTTTTTAAAATAACATTTCCTTTTGCAATAAGTTCACAATCTTGACAAATTCCATCTACTAATATGTGTTTATCTGCTTCTATTTTAAAACCAGATAAAACATCGCCACAAACATGAACACAACCATTAAATTTTATATTACCGACAGAATAGTCAAGGTCTTTTTTCACTACATATACTGGATAAACTCCTAACTTTTTGCCATTATAATCAACGTATCCATCTATCATTGCAGTATAGACTGTGCCAGTTTCGTTTACTGTTGCACCGTCAGAAACAAGAATAACTACGTCTTTACCTGGAAGAGGCACTACTTCTTCATTTTTAATATTTATTCCACGAACTCCAGGTGAAGCTGGTTTTTTAGTGATAAGAGTATCACCTTTACGAACCATTATTATATTATTCATATTTTTATAATCAATTTTACCATCGGCAGTCATTTTTGGTCGCCTTTCAGTTTTACCAAAATGAATAACAACTTCTGCATCACGACCAGGAATAGGAGCAATACCTTCAGCAATCAGAACATTTTCAACAACTTCACCTGCAGCAAATTTATTGAAACATTCTTTAACTACTTCTTCATTTAAATTTGCGACGACACCTTCATTACTTAAATATTCAAGTATTTCTTCATACGTTTGCATATGTCCTTCATTAATAGATGGATAACAATTTAAGTATCCATGATATGCTCCGTTATCTGTTGACACTATAACTCTTGAATCCATTGCCTTATCTGGACAATTGAAGACAATATCAAATCCACCATTTTCTTTTTCTTCAATAGAGTATTCACTAGTTCTTAAATTATAAACACGGTTTATGACATCTTTTACTCTATCTAAAGACCTTCCGTCTCTAATTAATAGCTTTTCCATTTATAGGTATCCTAATCATAAAGCAAGTATATTTTTCAAGTTTCGATTTAACATAAATTTTTCCAAAATGAGCTTTTATAATTTCATCAACGACTACAAGTCCAAGCCCAGTTCCTTTAACTTTTCCATAAGTAAAGAATGGGTTAAAAAGTTTACTTAAATTTTCTTTACTAATGCCAATGCCGTTATCTGCTACTAAAAACACACAATCTTTACCACATTTTTTTATTTTAAATGTAACCTCACCACCACCTTGCAAGGCATCTATTGCATTATTTATTAAATTCAAGTTTACTCTAAATATCCTATCTTTGTCAGCATATATTTCAAAATCATCATTTAAAATATATTTTATTTTAATATTCAAGTCGTTCAATAAAAATTTATTGTGATGTTTTAAATCTTCTATTATTTCTGACACATTAAATTTATCTTTATGAATATTCAAACTTTGTTTAGAATAATCAAGCATATCTGAGGTAAGATAACTAACACGCTTAAGTTCTCTATATATGTCTTCAAAATATTCATCTATTAGAGGCGTCTTATCTACTTCATCTTCAAGTAGCTCTAAATAAACTCCAACAACATTCAATAAATTAGTGATATCATGAGCTACAGACGATTTAAGAATACCACACATCTTTATATTATCTGTTATCTGTTGATCTGATAAAAAATATCTTTCTATAGCCAAAGCCAATTGGATTGAGATGTGTCTCATTACTGCCAAGTCATCATCATGAAAAAAATCGTCAATTTTGTTGGCAAAACACATTACGCCATAGACTTTATCTCCAATTTTAATAGGTATCCCACAAAAAGCCGATATTTCTTTACATTCAAAATTAGATAATTGGGAATTGCCTGTTAATATAATTTCTTCAGCAGAAGTAAATATTTCTCCAACTATCGTATTAGATATAGAAACACTTTTATTCAAAAAATATTTATCACTACTTGCTTTTATGATTAACTCGTTATTTTCATGTAACATAATTGCAAATTCTTTTGCTTTAATATATCCATCAATTATAGTTGTAATTGCAGAAAATAAACCTTCAAGATTTTCTGTATTATGGATTTTCTCTGATATTTCAAGCAAAACTTCAAGTATTTTATTTTGCAAAATCTTACCCTTAAATCTAATATTTTCTTAATATGTCATACTGCATATTTCTAATAGCTGGAATAAATCCAGCTGATTTTATTATATGTATAATTTCATCTATTTTTAAAGTAAATTTTACTCCAGCTGCTGCTACGACATTTTCTTCAATCATAACACTTCCAAAGTCGTTACCACCAAATAATAGTGCAAGTTGAGCTATTTTATCACCTTGAGTAACCCATGATACTTGAATATTAGGGACATTATCAAGATATAATCTTGATATAGCAAGAACTTTTAAGTATTCTATAGGTGTAACTTTTTCGTCATCTAATTCTGTATTATCTGGCTGAAAAGACCATGGTATAAAGGCTGTA
Source organism: Mucispirillaceae bacterium (assembly GCA_045538075.1). GTDB lineage: Bacteria > Chrysiogenota > Deferribacteres > Deferribacterales > Mucispirillaceae > JAZSQT01. The sequence goes on along the minus strand of JAZSQT010000015.1, from coordinate 669 downwards.
AAACCATTAGTTTTATCTTGTAAATTTCTAATTTTATCTAAATGACTAATTATTTTTTCAGGTGCATCATTTTTTCTAAACATCATTGTGGCAGTAGTTTTCATGCCCAAGTTATGAGCAGTTTCCATTACATCTAACCATTCTTTAGAATTTATTTTATTTGGACTAATAGCAAGCCTTGATTCATCATCTAAAAGTTCTGCACCACCACCAGGAATTGAATCAAGCCCAGCTTTCTGTAATGATATTATCGTATCTTTAATTGATAATCCACTTAGTTTAGCAATATGGTTAATTTCTGGTGGTGAAAAAGCGTGTAACCATACTGGATATTTTTTCATAAAGGAAAGCATATCTACATAAAAATCAATTTTATAATCTGGGTGTAATCCACCTTGTAATAAAATTTGAGAACCACCTAACTGAATAGTTTCTTCAATTTTTGAAGCTAAAACTTCTTTTGATAAAACAAAGGCATCTTTATCATCTTTATTGCGATAGAAGGCACAAAATTTACATTTGCAAGTGCATATATTTGTATAATTAATATTTCTATCTATAACAAAAGATACAATATTATCCTTATGAATTTTTTTACGTAGAATATCGGCTTGTTTGCCAAGCTCTAATACATCGCCATTTTTTAGCATATCAACGGCGTCATTAAAT